>CAZBOC010000199.1:0-5594 GCA_964493225.1 uncultured Caulobacterales bacterium
CGACATTGACCGCGATGCGTACGGCTTCGCCCCAGGCGTAATAATCGCCGAGGACGATTTCGTGGGCCGCCTCGCGCGCCGATAATCCGGCTTCGAAGCGCTTGCGCGCCTCGGCGTCGCAATAGGCCAGATAGTCCCGCACCGCCGCGACGCCCTTTTTATCCGTTATCGGACCATGGCCTGGGACGATGACGTCGGCGTCCATCCCCATGACCCGGTCGCAGGCCTTCAGCCAGTTGCCGACGGGTCCGGCCCACATGATCGGCGTGCCGTCGATGAAGAGAATGTCGCCGGTGAACACCGTCCTGTCGGCGGGAATATGGACGAGGACGTCGCCCGCCGTGTGGGCGGGGCCGACTTCGACGAGCTCGACAGTCTTGTCGCCGACCTGAAGGGAAAGGGCGCCGGAGAACGTGCGCGTCGGCGCGCGCGGTTCGACGCCCGCGAAATCGAAGCCGCCGAAAATCTCGAGGAAATAGTCGCCGACCGCGCCCATCTGCGGGGCGGCGGTCTTCATGGCGGCGAGCATCTGCGGCGTGACCTCGGACATCTCCCGCGCGCTCGCCTCCGATGCGATGATCTCTGCACACGGACAGCAGCCATTGCCGTGGGTGTGGTCGCCGTTCGCATGGGTGTTGACGATCGCCCGGACATCGGCCGCGCCGACGCCCGCCGCATCGCTCATGGCACGGAGCATTTCCTCCGTCAAAGTCATGTCGAAAAGCGTGTCGACGAGGAGCGAGCGGTCTCCGTCGACGATCAGCCCGGCGTTGGACCAGCCCCAGCCGCCGTCCGGCTGCAGATAGGCGAAGAGCCCGCCGCCGAGATCGTGCAGCCCTTTCTCATACGCCCATCGGTCCGCCATTTCGCGCCTCCCCGCCCGGGATCGGGACTTTCAGCGACGCTAGGGCCGGGCCGCGGCGCGGTCAAACCGGCGCGAGGCTCCGGCCGCGCATTCAGCGCCAGAACGGCTTTGTTTTCCTGAACCGGCGCCATTCCTTGTGGAGCGCGATGTTGAGATCGGCCGCCTGGCGGCGGCGCCAGCCGAGAACGCATCCCGCCGCATAGGAGAGCCGCGCCCTTTCGCTTTCGATCGCGGCGTTCTCGCACGCCCCTTCGCGGGTCTGGCGCGCGGCTCTCGCCTCGATCAGATCGGCGAGCAGACCCTTGGCGACGACGGCGTCGTTCATCGCGCCGAGCCCGTCCTGCAGCCCTGCGAGCCCTTTGAGGAAACGCCCGGCCTTTTTCTTTCCGTAAAGCGGCGCAAAGGCGTCCGCCGCGTAGCGCATTTTTTTTACATCGATCCTGAGGGCGTGGCGCTCCGTCGCGCTCATTTTTCGAAAGCCGCGCCCGCGCGCGAGGAGGCGCTTGCGCGTCCGGTCGAGCGCAGGACCGGCGAAGGCGCGCGCGTCTTCGGCGAGCCTCGCGCTTTTCTTTTTCGCGAGCTTTTCCCGCCAGGCGTCGCTTGCCGTGATCTCAAGCACGTCGATGAGAAACCGTCCGTACCGGGCTGATCCTATCAGCGCGGCGACTTCGCCATAGGCGGCCTCGCGCTCCGCCTTCAGCGCGTCGATCAGCGCGACGACGTCCCCCGGTTCGTCGAGGATCTGAAGGGCGGGCTCCAGGATCTCCGTTTGAAGAACGTCGAGATCGCGCGCCCCGCCGAACAGGCGCGCGATGGCTTTCGCTTCCCTTGCGACATGCTCGAACGGGTCTGCGGGGAGAACGCTTTCGTAGAGTTTCAGGGCCGCGCGCATTTTCCGCAGAGCGACGCGGCACTGGTGAACGCCCTCGATATGGGCGTCGCGACGGGCGCAGTCATCGTTCCGCGTCAGGTGCGCAAGGGCGTGGCGCAGGATCTCGCCGAGCGCCGCGCCGGCGTCGTCCCCGCGCGCCAGCGTCAGCGGCGGCGCCTTGCGCCAGGGCGCGGCCTCCTCTGCGCCGAGTTCATAGCCGCGTTCGGCCTTGGTCGTGAAATGGACCCGTCCGCCGGCGATGTCGACGACGCGCCGGGCCGCGTCGATGGCCGCCGCCGGCGCGCCCTCCAGGAGTTCGATCTCCAATTCGCGCAGGGGCCGGCGCAGCGCGTCCCTGACGACCGCGCCGTCGTCGAGCGCGAATTCAAGCGTCGCCTCGTCCATGGCGAGGCGGCGCGTCTCGCGCCTGACGTCGACGGCGAAGGCGGCTTTCAGATCGGCCGCCGTCAGGGTGCGGATCGCGTCGGGAAGCGCCGGATCGATGACGAGGGAGGGATCGGGAACGGGGTCGGGAATGACCGCCTCCCATTCGCGGCGTTGCAGCGCGTCGCCGTTGACAAGCTTGATCGTCTGGCAGATCGCATCGCCCTTGTTGCGGGTTCTCAAACTCACGCCGAGCCTGCGCAAAGCCTCGTCCGGCGTGTCGAAATAATTGCTGTACAGATCCTTCACGCCCTCGCCGGCGAGGGACCGCCACCAGGGCGAGGTCCTGAGGCGCGCCATCTCCGCCTCGTCGATGCGCAGTTTGATTTCGGTTTCCGTGTTGCTCTTCAAAATCGCCTGTCCTTTGCGTCCGCTCGCCGCCCTGCATGAAGCCCGTCCGGGGATCGTTCCCCCACGGAGGGCGCGCTCGTCCTCCGTATTCAGGCGATGGGAAACTGGCTGCGATCTTGCGGGGGCGCACAAAATGCGTTTATGTCACATTTGTGACAGCGTGTCACGACTTGCCGCGCCGGGTCAACTCGCATCGCCCGGGCCGCATGGCGCGAGGGAATTCGGGTCGCGGGTCGATCACCGCGTTCGGCGTTCGGCGAAGGCGGAAAGGGCGCCCGCCCTTCCGGAGCCCCGATCGGAACCAGTATCGAAAGGGGCGGACCATGGCGCGCCGCATTCTCTTCACATGGAAAATTGCGGCGTCGGCGGTCGGCGCGGCGCTGCTCGATTTTCCCAAGCCGGCGCGCAACAGGGCGCTCAACGGGTGATCATCAGCGTGCGGCTATTTTCAGATAGGCCGTCAGGGCGATGACCAAAACGCCGGCGAGGCCGCTCGCGGCCGCGATCGCGTGACCATAATCGCGCTCGATCGCGGCGACGAGTATTGCGGCGAGCGCCCAGAGCACCGCGCCGGCGAAAACGAGCGAGCCCCCGGTCAGAAAGAGAACGACGCAGGCGACAACCGCGGCCGCCGCGATCGAGGCCGCGCCGAAGGCGGTGACGGTGAGCCCGAAGCGGTCGAAACCGTATTGCGGGGCAACTTCGGCGATGTTGACGAACGTCGCGCAGGTCGTCCAGCCGGCGTAGAGCGCGAAGGGCGCGACCATGAACCACCAGCGCGCCGCGGCGAAGGGCGTGTCCGCTGAATAGACCAGAACGGTGATCGCCGACGCCGACATGACGGCGAGGATAGGCGCGGTGGCCCAGAGCGGGCCGTATTGCGCCGCCGCGAGCCACAGCGTCGAGCCCGCATAGAGAACGAGCGCGAAGACGGCCGCGCGGGCCGTCGCGGGATCGGCCTTGCCGGCCGGCGTCGCCTGCCAGACGGCGTAAACGAGCGCCAGGATGTAGATCGGCGCCCAGATCGAGAATGCGTAACCCGCCGGTTCGATCCGCGAGGCCTCTGCGGTCTCCACGGGATTTCGCCCGTTTGCGAACGGGCGGATGAAGAACGGCGCGACGATCTGGACCGTCGCCGCGATGAGTATCAGCCAGCGCACCTTCCTTGCTCCTTCGCCAACAACGCCGATGATACGCCGCCGGCCACGGCGCTGATCACACCCGCCGCGCTCCGCGCCGGGGCTCGCGACGACAAGTCGAGGATTGGCGCGAGCGCCCGCGGGGCTTATAACCGGGCTCGGGGCGCGTTCGCCGCCGCGGGGATCGAGGGGCGAGGACAATCATGATGAAGCTCGTTTTCGCAATCGGCGTCGTCATCCTGTTCGCGATCGCGCTCGCAATCGTCGCGCTGCAGGCGCCGACGCGCTGGAGCCCGGGAGAGGTCGTGCGCACGCCGGATGAGCGATTTGCCGATCTGCCGGACTATCCCTTCGCGCCGAACTATGTCGAGGCGCTGGGCTACCGGGTCCATTATGTCGATGAGGGCCCGCGCGAGGGCGCGCCGATCCTCCTCCTGCACGGCCAGCCTTCATGGAGCTATCTCTACCGCCACATGATCCTGCTCCTCGCCGAAGAGGGATATCGCGTGATCGCGCCCGACCTCGTCGGTTTCGGCAAATCGGACAAGCCGCTGAAACAGTCCGACTACACCTATCAGATGCATGTCGACGTCATGACCGCGTTTGTCAGGGCGCTCGATCTTCACGATGCGACCTATTTCGGCCAGGACTGGGGCGGGCTGATCGGCCTGCGGGTCGTCGCCGAAGAGCCTGACCGATTTGCGCGGATCATGATTTCAAACACCGCACTGCCGGCGGCGGGCGGCGCCATGGGCTGGCTCGGCTATCCGCTCTTCCGGGTCGCGGTGGCCCTCGAAGGTCGCCCGGAGACGCTCGACAGGGACGGGGAGTTCAGTTTCACGCGCTGGGTCGCCTGGGCGAAAACCCACGCGCCGTTCGACTTCGCGACGGTCTTTCAGCTCGGAACCGTCCGTACCCTGTCGGATGCGGAAATCGCCGCCTACGCCGCGCCTTTTCCCGGCGAGACCTATCTCGCCGGCGCGCGCAAGTTTCCTTATCTCGTGCCGTCGCAGCTGCGCCGGAACGAACAGGTCATGCGTGAATTCTACGCCGGTTGGGAAAAGCCGTTCCTGACCGCCTTCGGCGACAGCGACCCCGTCTCGGCGGGCCGCGACCGGATCTGGATCGAGACGGTTCCGGGCGCGAAGGGCCAGCCCCACACCACGGTGAAAGACGCCGGCCATTTCATCCAGGAGGATCAGCCCGAAGAACTCGTCCGCCTGATGACGGAATTCATCGAGCAAGACGCGCGGCGCTGAGGGCGCGGTCGACGCAGGACATGGGCCGACAAGGATTGCCACGGCCGTTCATGCCGCCGGCGGTATCCGTCTGCGCCTTTCCGCGACCTGGCCGCGGGATCCGCGGCGCTCACCAGGAGACGGCGTCTGTCAAAGCAAGGCGACGCCATCTCGGCGCAGCGGATGAGAACGAGCCTTGAGAACGCTGTTCAGCCGTCATCATTCCCGCGCCCTTTATTGCTGACTTGTTTATTGACCGTCAAAAACAGCGCCGAAAGCGCCAGCCAGGCGAGCGCCGTGGCGTGCTTATGGTCATCAGTGAAGAGGATGATGGCGAGAAGGCCAAAAATGCAGACGCCGAGCAGTAGTGTTTTCATTTCTGTTTTCCTTTTGGGTCCGTCTCAGGAATAGCAGGCGGTCTTCCCGTGACTTCGGCTCTTTGCGTTGCTTCAATAAAAAGTCTCTATTCCCGCTTTGTTCCCGCTTTGTATTGATCTTTGTATCCGATTGTTTTTTCATCGGAAGGATGGCGGCCAGGAGGGCCGCCTGTCAAGGTCAACGCCCGGTCCGCTTCGCGCGTCTAATCCCGGAACCGGTCGGCGCCGGCGGCGCGGCGGCGGTAGCGGCCGGCGTCGCCGTCGCGGCGCCCGCGGCGCACGTCCCCGGCCATGGCCGTATTAAAACTA
>CAZBOC010000200.1:0-5526 GCA_964493225.1 uncultured Caulobacterales bacterium
GGCAGCCAGGTGTGCAGGAGGAACTGCGCCGACTTGCCCATCGCGCCTATGAACAGAAGAACGCCGATCACGGTCAGCGCGTGCCAGTCATTGCCGAGGAATGAAATGCTCAGCTCACGGATGGGCGCGGTTTCGGAAACGCCGAAGGGCTGGGCCATGCCGTTCGCGGCGACGACGGCGAAAACCGTGTCGAACTCCACCGAACGGAAGACGTAGAAGATGGCGAATATCCCCAGCGCGAAGCCGAAATCACCCACGCGATTGACGACGAACGCCTTGATCGCCGCATCGTTGGCGGACTTTTTCTTGAACCAGAAACCGATCAACAGATAGGAGGCGAGACCGACGCCCTCCCAGCCGAAGAACAGCTGCACGAAGTTATCGGCCGTCACCAGCATCAGCATGGCGAAGGTGAAGAGCGAGAGATAGGCGAAAAAGCGCGACTGCTCGCCGTAGTCCTTCATGTAGCCCATCGAATAGAAATGGACGAGGAAGGAGACCGAATTGACGACGACCAGCATCACGGCCGAGAGCGTGTCGAGGCGCACCGCCCAGTTCGCGACGAAATCGCCGGACGCGATCCACGTGAACAGGTCGATGGTGCGTGCGTTCCTGCCGAGGGCGACGTCGAAGAACAGAACCCACGCGTAAAGCGCAGCGAGCCCCAAAAGCGCGGTCGTGACGATCTCCGAAGCGCGAGCCCCGCCCAGCCGGCCGACAGGCATCGACAGAAGCGCGCCGAAAAGCGGCAGAAGGACAACGAAGGCTTCGAGCTGCATCGGATCAGTTCTTCATCAGGTTGGCTTGTTCGACGGCGATGTCGCCGCGATTGCGGAAGAAAGCGACAAGGATCGCGAGGCCGACGGCGGCTTCGGCGGCGGCCACGGTCAGCACCATGAACGCAAACACCTGACCAACGAGGTCGCCGAGAAACTGCGAAAAGGCGACGAGGTTCACATTGACGGCGAGCAGCATCAGTTCGATCGACATCAAGATGATGATGACGTTCTTCCGATTGAGAAAAATGCCGGCCATGCCGATCGCGAACATGATCGCCGCGACGGAGAGATAATGCCCGAGCCCGATTTCAGCCATAACCTTCGCGCCTCCTCTCCTGCCTGTCCCGCCGGCGCCCGCGGCCGATCGGTCGGGTTCCGCTAGATGCCCTGGCCTGACGGGACCTTGACCACCTCGACGCCTTCCTCGCGCCGGCGCGCGGCCTGCTGCGCCGCGTCCTGCTTCTTCACGCCTGACCTCTCGCGGAACGTCAGCACGATCGCCCCGATCATCGCCACAAGGAGCACCATGCCGGCGATCTGGAAATAGTGGATGTAGTCTGTGTAAAGAATGAGCCCGAACTGTTCGATATTGGTCCCGGCGGCCGGGTCCAGACCAATTTCGTCGGCCTTGGGAGAGGGGTGTGCGCGGGCCAGTTCGGCGTCGGACGGGAACGCCCAGACGCTGACGATCATGATCAGTTCGACGACGACCAGCGCAGCCAGCGCGCCGCCGATCGGCACATATTGCAGAAACCCCTGCTTCAATTCGACAAAATCGACGTCGAGCATCATCACCACGAAAAGGAACAGAACAGCGACCGCGCCGACATAGACGACGACGAGAAGCATCGCGAGGTACTCCGCGCCCATCAGAACGAAGAGACCCGCGACCGATATGAAAGCGGCGATCAGGAAAAGCACCGAATGGACGGGGTTACGCGATCCGACGACCATCAGGGCGGCCCCAATGGCGGCGACGGCGAACAGGTAGAAGGCGACGGTGGCGATCATCGTTGCATCCGGCGCGCAGGCCGGTGAACGGCGGGCCGGGCGCGCTCTTTTCGTTGTTTCGGTTCGGCTGACGCCGGTTCAGGGTTTCGGGTGAAGCCGCCGGACGCGGACCCGCGCAGACGCATCCCGGGCCTTCTAACGGTAAGGCGCGTCAATCTCCAGATTTTTCGCGATTTCCCTTTCCCATCGGTCGCCGTTCGCGAGCAGGCGGTCCTTGTCGTAGAAAAGCTCCTCGCGCGTTTCGGTGGCGAACTCGAAATTCGGCCCTTCTACAATCGCGTCGACAGGGCAGGCTTCCTCACAGAACCCGCAATAGATGCACTTCGTCATATCGATGTCGTAACGGGTCGTTCGGCGCGAGCCGTCCTCCCGGGGCTCGGCCTCGATGGTGATCGCCTGAGCCGGACAGACAGCCTCGCAGAGCTTGCAGGCGATGCAGCGCTCCTCGCCGTTAGGATACCGCCTGAGCGCGTGCTCGCCGCGAAAGCGCGGCGAGAGCGGGCCCTTTTCGAAAGGATAATTCACCGTCGCCGTGGGGCGGAAATAATATCTCATCGCGAGGGCGAACGCGCCAATGAAATCGGTCAGCGCGAACCCCTTAAGCGCCTGCACCATTCGAGACATCCTAGGACCTCCAGCTCTGATAGTAGTCGGCGAAGGCCGGGACGGCGATCTGAGCGCCGGCGAGCAGCGTCACATAGACGAGACAGAGGGGCAAAAACACCTTCCAGCCGATGCGCATTAGCTGGTCGTAGCGGTAACGCGGCACGATGGCCTTCACCATGGCGAACATGAAAAAGAAGAAAAGGATTTTGAGGCAGAACCACAAGACCGGCACGGTCTCGAGCGGCGCCCACGGGATGGGCGAATGCCAACCCCCGAAAAACAGGATCGTGAGCATGGCGCACATGAGAACGATATTCGCAAGCTCGCCGATCATGAACATGAGGAAAAGCGTCGAGGAGTATTCGACCTGATAGCCCGCGACAAGCTCGGATTCGGCCTCCGGCAAGTCGAATGGCGGCCGATTCGTCTCCGCCAGGGCGGCGATGAAGAAGATGACGAACATCGGGAAGAGCGTTACGAAATTCCAGTTCCAGAAGCCGCCGCCGGCGCGCATCTGGGAATTGACGATGTCCGACAGGTTCACGGAGCCGACGACGAGAACGACGCAGAGTATCGTCAGGCCGATCGCGACTTCGTAGGAGACCATCTGCGCGGCCGAACGCAGGGATCCAAGGAAGGCGTATTTCGAGTTCGACGCCCACCCCCCCATGATCACGCCGTAAACGCCGAGCGAGGAGACGGCGAAAAGATAGAGAACGCCGACATTGATGTCGGATACCACAAGGCCGGGACCGACCGGGATCACCGCCCAGCCGATCAGCGCCAGCACGAACGTCACGACGGGCGCCAGAATGAAGACGGCCCTGTTCACCCCGGCGGGGATGACCATCTCCTTGAAGACGAATTTTAAGAGATCCGCAAAGGACTGCAGAAGCCCGAAAGGACCGACGACGTTCGGGCCCTTGCGCGTCTGAACGGCCGCCCAGACCTTGCGGTCGAAATACATCAGAAAGGCCTGCGCGACCAGCAGCGTCACGACGACCGCGAGGGACTGAACGAGAACTGGGACGAGCCAGTTGATCCAGCCGTCGTCGGTCGGTCTCGACGAGATATAGCTCCAGAATGCTTCCATGCAGCGCGGTGATAATCGGGATCGCCGCCCGCGTCACGTGCTTTGCGGCCGATTTCGAATGCGCAATTCGGTCGCGGGCGCGGCGCCTTGACGCGCGCGCCCAGTGCGCCGCAGCCGGGACGGGGCGCTGGAGCCTATCGGTGGATCTTGACGTCGGAGAACATTCCGCTCGTTTCACGGACGTCCTCGGGAGAGCCGTAAACCTCGATGTCGCCCATGCCGGAGACCGTCGCGTCGACCGATTGCTCGGCGTGCACCGACGCGTCGCCGACGCCGGAAACCTTGACGTCGACGTCTTGGCACAAGAGGTCCTCGGCCTCGACGTCGCCAACGCCCGAAATTCGGGCCTTGAGGCGATTGCAGGATCCGGAGAAATCCATGTCGCCGACGCCAGAGACATTGATCTCGAAGTCGTCGGCGTCGATACCGTTGACGCGGCCGTCGACCACCCCGGATATCTCCACGGCCTTAAGGGAGGGCAGGCCGATGCGCGCCTCGACGCTGTCCTGGTCGCCATGGCCGCGCCAGCCGCGGCGTCCCTCGTGGTCCAGCCTCAGAACGCCGCCGTCGACCTTTACGCGAATACGATCCATGTCGCGTTCATCGCCCTTCAGTTCGATGGAAAATGGCTCGCCGACCGCGACCTTTAGCTCGTAGACGCCGGAGACGTCGACGCTGTCGAAATCCTTCAAATCGAATGTCTCAGAGACGGTGTCGCCGCGGTCATGGCCAGGATCTTGGGCGCGCGCGCTGGCGGCGGCGGTCGCCGCGGCGGCGAGGGCGGCGAGACTCGCGGCGGCTTTGAAATTTGCATTCATTGATCGTTCTCCAGTTGGTCCGACCGCTCGGATCTTGCGCCGATCATATGACAAATGTAGCAAAGCAACAGGCCCCTCGCCGCGGGAAAGTCTCGTCCCGGCGCAGAAATCGAGCGGGGGAGCCTGGAAAATTCTGAAACGCAGGCGCTGCTCTCAAGACCGTTGAGACCGGCCTTGAAGTCGGGCGATGCGCGCGCAGCATCAGCCGCGCCGCCTTGGAGCAGCCCCATGGTGAAATTGATCTCTTCGTGGAAATCCTTCGGCGGAACGCTGTCCGTCCATGACCATGAAAGCGCCCTGGCCAATTGCACGATGCGGTTCGCGGTTTATGCGCCGCCCCAGGCCGAAAACGGCCCGGTTCCCGTCGTCTGGTATCTGTCCGGTCTGACCTGCACCTGGGCGAACGTCATGGAGAAATCCGGGCTTCAGCGGGCGGCTGCCGAGCTTGGGCTCATGGTCGTCGCGCCGGACACGTCGCCGCGCGGGGAGGATGTCGCCGATGACGACGCCTACGATCTCGGTCAGGGCGCCGGCTTTTACCTGACCGCCACCCAGGAGCCGTGGACGAAGCACTATCGCATGGACCGCTACGTCACCGATGAGCTGTCGAAGCTCGTCTTCGAGAACTTCGCCTCCGACCCGGCGCGCCAGGCGATCACGGGCCATTCCATGGGCGGGCACGGCGCGCTGACGCTGCATCTGAAAAATCCCGATACGTATAAATCCGTTTCGGCCTTCTCGCCGATCGTCGCGCCGGCCCGGGTCCCCTGGGGCGAAACGGCCTTCGCCGCCTATCTCGGCGCCGATCGCGAGACATGGAAGGCCTATGATGCGACCGAACTCGTCGCTGCGAATTCCTCAAAGGCGCATGTGTTGATCGATCAGGGGACGGCGGATCCGTTCCTCGAAGAGCAGCTCAAGCCTGAGCTTTTCGAAGCGGCCTGCGCGGCGGCCGGCCAGGCCCTCACTCTGCGCCTCCAGGAAGGCTACGACCATTCCTATTACTTCATCGCGACGTTCATCGAAGACCATTTGCGCTGGCATGCGCGAACGCTGTCAGCCCACTGACGGAAAAGATCAGAGCGAATTCACGATACGATCGGCCGCCGCAACGCCGCTCTCATAAGCATCCTCCGCCCGGTCGCCGGTGAGCCAGTCGCCGGCGATGAAAAGCGTTCCCGTCTTGTCGCTCATGGAACCAGCGTCCGCCGCCGAAATC
>CAZBOC010000201.1:0-5516 GCA_964493225.1 uncultured Caulobacterales bacterium
GCGCGGCCATGGGCGTCGTCCCCCAGGAGATCACGACCGACGTCTTCTTCACGCCCCTGGAAGCGCTGGAGATTCAGGCGGGGCTTTTCGGGGTGCCGAAGCGCGAACGGCGCACGATGGAGATCCTGAAAGCCCTCGGGCTGGAAGACAAGGCCGACGCCTATGTGCGCCAGCTTTCCGGCGGCATGAAGCGCCGTCTTCTTGTCGCCAAGGCCATGGTCCACAACCCGCCCGTCCTGATCCTCGACGAGCCGACGGCGGGCGTCGACATCGAGTTGCGCAAACAGCTCTGGGAGTATGTCTTGAAGCTGCACGCGCGCGGCGTGACGATTGTTCTGACGACGCATTATCTCGAAGAAGCGCAGGAGCTTTGCGACGAGATCGCGATCATTCACGAGGGGACCGTCGTCGCCTGCGAGCCGACGGAAAAGCTCATCGCCTCCCTTGACCGCAAGACGCTGATGGTGACGCCGGCTTCCGACCTCGCCGCCGCGCCGGACCTCGGCGGTTTCGAGACGGAGCTGAAGCCCGACGGCCGCCTCGCCGTCGCCTATCAGCCGAGCCGGGCGCAGGTCGCGGAAATCCTGGACCGTCTTTCAGCCGCCGGCGTCGGCGTCAGGGATCTAACGACGGTCGAGGCGGACCTCGAGGACGTCTTCATGGAGCTGACCTACGCGTCAGGGCGGTGAGGCGACGCTTGCCGGCTCGTGATGCAAGCGGCCATTATTTCTCACATTCACTTGCCATTAACGCGTTTCTGCGCCATCTAGAGGTCTCCGGCCGCGTGTATCTGGGAAATCGTCCCTTCGGCCGTTCACTTCGAAAATATTGGGCGCCCTGGCACGCGGGTTCTCTTTAGAAACCCGCGACGCATTGTGACCGCCGGCGCCGAGCGCGCGCGGCCGCGCATGCGCCGAGAAAGAAATTTTTTGACTGACTTCACTGACTT
The DNA here is from genome assembly GCA_964493225.1 of uncultured Caulobacterales bacterium. Taxonomy (GTDB): domain Bacteria; phylum Pseudomonadota; class Alphaproteobacteria; order Caulobacterales; family Parvularculaceae; genus JAJFFW01. Next base: position 950 of record CAZBOC010000201.1, read on the forward strand.
CGGCCTCGCAAGGCCGATCATCGCCGCGCTTGAAAAAGAAGGCCACGCCACGCCGACGCCGATCCAGGCGCGCGCGATCCCCACCGTCCTCGCCGGCCACGACGTCCTCGGCGTCGCCCAGACGGGCTCGGGGAAAACCGCCGCCTTCGCGCTGCCGGTTCTGCACCGGCTTTTTGAAAACCCCGGCCGGCGCGGCTCCGGCGGTGAAAACAAGGCGTCGGGGCCGCGGGCCCTGGCGCTCTCGCCGACGCGCGAGCTGGCGGACCAGATCCGCGAGCGGTTCTGCGTCTACGGCGCGCGCACGTCGATCCCCGTCGGCCTCGTGGTGGGCGGCGCCTCGATAGGCAAACAAAAGGCCATGCTCCGCCGCGGGGTCGACATCCTCGTCGCGACGCCGGGCCGGCTGGAAGATCTCCTCGCTCAGAAAGCGGTCAGTCTCGAACAGGTCGAGACGCTGGTCCTCGATGAAGTCGACCAGATGCTCGACATGGGCTTTGTTCACGCGATCCGCCGGATCTGCGCGGGCCTGCCGAAGGCGCGCCAGAGCATCTTTTTCTCGGCGACCATGCCGCGGGATATCGCCAGGCTCGCCAATGCGCTCCTGAAAAATCCGGTGCGAATTGACATCGAGGCGAAGGCCCGCCCGAAAATTACGCAATCGGCGCAGTTCACGCCCAGGGGCGACAAGCCGGCGGCGCTCGTGAACATCGTCAAATCGGAGGCTTTCGCCAGCGGCCTTGTCTTTGTGCGGACGAAGCGCGGCGCGGACCGGGTCGCCAAAAGGCTCAACGCCGAGGGCGTGCATGCGGAGGCGATCCACGGCAATCGCAGCCAGGGCCAGCGCGAGCGGGCGCTGAAGGCGTTCAAGAGGGGCGAGGCGACAGTGCTCGTCGCCACAGATATCGCCGCGCGGGGGATCGACGTCCCGGGCGTCTCCCATGTCGTCAATTTCGATTTGCCCAACACGCCGGAGACTTATGTTCACCGCATCGGGCGGACGGCGCGCGCCGGCGCCTGCGGGGTTGCGGTCTCCTTCTGGGACAGCGACGAGCGCGCGGAATTGCGCGCGATCGAGAAGCTGACGGGCGAGCGTCTCGGATCGGACGCCGGATCGCAGGGCGGAGACAGCCCCGGCGACGCGCGCGAGGCGTCGGCGCGAACGGGCCCGCGGCCGGGAAACCGGGGCCGGCGCGGCAACGCCCGAAAGCCCAATGCAGGCGAGGCCGGCCGGCCCAGCACAGCGAAAAACCTCCCGCCCAAGCCCCGGGCCGGCGCGGCGAAACCTGAAGGACACGATGATGGCGAAAGAAGAACTCCTAGAATTCGACGGCGTCGTCGACGAAGTGCTGCCTGACGGCAATTACCGGGTGACGCTGGAAAACGGCCACGAGGTGCTGTGTTACACCGGCGGCAAGATGCGCAAATTCCGTATCAAGACATTGGCCGGCGACCGCGTCACCGTGGAAATGTCCGCCTACGATCTCAGCAAGGGACGCATTACCTTCCGCCACAAGGAAGAACGCGCCGGCGACGCCGGCGCCGGCCAGAAGCGCCGCAGCACCTATAAGGGCGGGCGCCGGTAGCGGCCTCGCATGCGCTTGATGGAGCTGACCTTTGCGCCGTCGCGGCGGGCCGTTCAGCCGATGTTAACGCCCGCCCCCCACACTCGCGGCCGCTAGAGCTCGAGCCGGGGCGCCCTCATGCGCAAGCGCACCTCCCCAGATCGCCTTTTCATGATCGCCGCCGCCGTCTTTCTGGTCGCGGCTTGCGACGACGCGCCGGACCCGAAGGACGAGGCGCCGATAAAGCTCCGCCCCGGGCTTTATCAGATTAGCGTCGGCGGCGCCGTTCTGCGGCGTAAGGCTCAAAGCGAGCCGGCCGCCTCGATTTGCGTTGGGGCGTCCGAAACTGAAATGTTCCCTTACGAATTGGCCGAAAAACGCTTTACCGTCCACGGCGCCTGCCGGCCGCAGCGGTTTCCCCGCGAGGGCAATTTCATCTCGGGCGAGGTGGTCTGCGCCGCCGATCCAAAGATGGCGACGGGAACGACCCGCTACGCTTATGAGGGCGTCGTCGCCGAGGACGGCGTTTCCCTGGAGGCGAGGATGAAACTCGACGTCGAGATGAAGGACAAGGCCGGCGGCGAGGGGGTGAGCGAGCGCCAGCTGCGCCTTGCGATGAAAGCGGTCGAACAGATCCGCTCCACGATCGAAGCCGAGCGCGTCGGAGAGTGCGGAAGGTAAGCCGCGGTCGGGCGTCGAGCGCAAGCCGCGAGCGGCCGCTTTCCCCGCGGCTGATGATTTTGAGGCGGTATTTTCCATCAACATCCCTGGCGACGCATCCCCGTATTGGAACAGGCGAGCCGTTAGCTAGTCGAGCGCCTCTTTCGTTGGGGAAAGTTCGGATCAACATGCTGAGGCCGGCCGGGCGCTCATAGCGAAGCGCTTCGCACTCGCCGAGGGCGAATTGACGTGGGAGGCTCATCACGCGGACATTATTGCGGTGTCGGAAACGGCCTGCTGCGGCTGTCTCTCCGGTCGCATTTCAATTCCTTGTACTGATAAAGACGGCGTTTCAGATGTCGGCGCATATCAGCCGCAATGGCCGCCGGAGCGCGTCCACGGTCGAATCGCGAGGACCCCGACTTTGGGAATTTTTCGCGTATGACCACTCGAGCGCTCCGTCCTCGTCGTTTCACCTTCACGGGGCTTTGCACGCCGGGGGGAATTCTGACTACGCCGTGGTGGGCGTAGCTGGTGCGGACCATGGAGGATTTGTCCCCAATGGCGCAGCTTATCGTTTTGATACGGATGATTGTACGGGGCGCTCTGCGCGTTTGATCGATCAAATTGCCGACTGTGCGGCGCGACATGTCCGCGACTGACTTCGCGCTCTGCGCTGATGCTGGTCAATTGAAACCGCACCCGTGAGATCTGCGTCGTCCCGGTTCAAGCGGGAGCGTCGCCTCCGCGGTTTTCGTCACGCGGACGTCGCTGACGACCGCCATCCTTTATGGGGCGTATGCGTTCACAACGCTTGGCCTAAACCGCGCCGCCGGCCCGGACCGCCGCTTCTTCGGCGATCGGCTCCCAGGGTCGGCCGGCGGGCAGGCCCTCGAGCGCAAATTCGCGCAAAGCGCCGGCGAGGTCCGCGGGGTCGCCGCCGAGGTCTTCGACGGGGATGGGCTCGCCGACGATCAGCTCGTAGCGCTTGCCCTTTTTATTGAGGAGTTCGTGGAAAAGGGTGATGTCGCGCAGTTCTTCATTGAGCCGCCAGAACCAGTAATAGAGCCAGGAATTGCGCGCCTTCATGTGGATCGGCACGATCGAGGCCCCGTATTTGCGCGCGAAAATCGCGACCGAGCTCAGCCATTCCTGTTCGGTCAGCACCTTGTTCTCGTCCATGTAAGCGAGCCGGCCCGACGGGAAGAGGATCACGCAGCGCTCGTCGTTGAACGCCTCGCGGGTCGCGACGAGGGTCTCGCGCGAGCGCGCCCGCGTGCGCTTCTCCTCCAGCCATTCGACCGGGATCAGGAGTTCTTGCAGTTGCGGGACGGCGCGGATCGCGTCGCGATTGGCGAAAAAGATCATGTCCGGCCGGCGTTCGCGCAGCGCATCCCACAGGGCGACGCCGTCGGCGATCCCCGTCGGATGGGTCGGCGCGAGGAGAACGCGGCCCGTCTTCGGCACGTTTTCGAGGCCCCGGGTTTCGATCTCGAGATCGAGAAGGCTGGCGATATGGTCCATCACGCCTTCGGCGGACATCGGCGCGACCTGGTCGGCCATGCGCACGGCCTCGCCCTTCTTCAGGAGCGGGTAGAGGATCGAACGATACAGCGGCCAGAAACGCGAACGGCGAAGATTCTCGCAGCGCTCCTCGATAAGCACTTCGACGATGTGCTTGCCGTCCTCCCGTGGCGCTGTCCTCGGCGCCGCCTGGCTTGTGGTTGCGTCTGTCAAGATGCGCCCGAAATTTCCGCCGTCGCCGCGCCCGTCCGCGCAGACGCGCCCTCAGGACCGGGCGATCCGACGACCACGCAAAGCCCGGTCCAAACTGTAAAAGCGGCCCGCATCCGGGCCAAGGCGCACTTATCCAAACGAAAGTCGTCGATGTCGAGGGGCCGGGGCTGAAAATTTTGTCGACCGCGGGGCGCCGGAACGGGGCGCGCCCTCAAATCGACGCCTGCATCCGCGCCAGGTCCTCGCAGCCTCCTTTCGCCAGAGACAGCAGTGCGGCGAACTGGTCGTCTGTGAAGGGCGCGCCCTCTGCGGTCCCCTGGATCTCCACCATGCCGCCACCGCCCGTGATGACGAAATTCGCGTCCGTGTCGGCGGTGGAGTCCTCTTCATAGTCGAGATCAAGGGCCGGCGCGCCGTTCACGATCCCGCAGGAGATCGCGGCGACCGTGTCGAGGATGGGGTTTTTCGTGATGACGCCTTGTTCAAGCGCCCAGCGCACGCACTGATTGAGCGCGACCCAGCCGCCCGTGATCGCCGCGGTGCGCGTTCCGCCGTCGGCCAGGATGACGTCGCAATCAATCAGGATCTGTCGCTCGCCGAGGGTTTTC
>CAZBOC010000202.1:0-5505 GCA_964493225.1 uncultured Caulobacterales bacterium
CATGGCGACGCCGACATCCGCGCGCCGCAGGGCCGGCGCGTCGTAGACGCCGTCCCCCGTCATGGCGACGATCTCGCCGTCTTCCTGGAGAATCCGGACGATCCGCATCTTGTCTTCCGGCGAGACCCGCGCGAGCAGCGCCTCGGCCTGAAGCGCGGCGGTCAGTTCGTCGTCATCGATCGCCTCGAGTTCGATTCCGGTCAAGACGCGCTCGACGGGCAGGCCGATCTGACGCGCGATCGCCGCCGCGGTCCCGGCCGCGTCGCCGGTGATCATGACGACCTTCAGGCCGGCGCCCCGCGCCGTGCGAAGCGCGTCGGGAACATCGGGCCGCGGCGGATCAATGATGCCTGCGATGCCGAGAAACGTCAGCTCGGTCTCGACCGCGTCCGCCTCCAGCGCGGCGGCGGGCCCTAGGCGACGGCGCGCGAAGGCGAGCGTTCTGAGACCATCATCTGCGAGCGCCTGGAATTCGCGCAGAATACTCTCTCGAAAGTCGGCTGTTAAATGGCGCTCCTCATGGTTCATCTGAATCTTGTCCGACCGGGCGAGGACGACTTCCGGCGCGCCCTTCATGTGGGCGATCCGCTCGCCCGCTTCGGCGACGACGACTGTCATCCGCTTGCGTTCGCCGTCGAACGAGGCCTCGAAAACCTGACGCTCCTTGGCGCGGTCATGGAGGCCGGCCTTCGCGGCCGCGGCCGCGAGCGCGGACTCGGTGGGATCGCCGTCGGCGAAGTATTCGCCGTTCCGCTCCACGACGCCTGCGTGGCTGGCGATGATGGCCGTGCGGAGGAGATCGCCGACGGCGCCCGTCGCATGCGGGTCGACCGGCCTGCCCGCAGCGCCGATGAATTCACCTTCGGGGCCGTAGCCGACGCCCGTGACCGACACTGCCGCGTCCGGGGTCCAGATGCGCGTCACCGTCATTTCATTGCGCGTCAGCGTGCCGGTTTTGTCGGTGCAGATGAACGACGACGCGCCAAGAGCCTCCGGCGCCTGCAGCCGTCTTGGCAGCGCCTGTTTGCGGGCGAGCGCGCCGACGCCCAGGGCGAGCGTGATTGTGACCACCGTCGGCAGGCCTTCCGGCACCGCCGCGACGGCGAGCGAAATCGCGGTCAGCGCCATTTCAACCATGTCGCGACCGACGCTCGCGCCGTAAATCGTTATGGCGACCGCAACCGCGAGCGCGAGCGCGCCGAGCTGTTTGCCGAGATGGTCGAGCTTGATCTGCAGCGGCGAAGGCCGGCGGTCTACGGACTGGGTCAGGGCGGCGATGCGTCCAAAAGCCGTTCTCATGCCGGTTTCGACCACGAGGCCCCGCCCCCGGCCGTTGACCACCGTTGCGCCGAGCCAGCCCATGCTCGTGCGGCCGCTGATGGGCGTGCGTTCAGGCGACGGGGCCGTTGATTTGTCCACCGGCGTCGACTCGCCGGTCAGCGCGGCTTCGTCCGTCTGCAGGTTGACCGCTTCGATGATCCTCAGATCGGCGGGAATGCGGTCGCCCGCAGCGATTTCGACGATGTCGCCGGGGACGAGCTCGGCGGCGTCGATCTCCCTGACAGCGCCGTCGCGCAGGACCCTGCACCGCGGAGCAAGCAGCGATTTGAGCGCGGAGAGCGCCTGCTCGCTGCGCCATTCCTGGAAAAAGCCGAGAACCCCGTTGAGAAGGAGGATGGCGAGAATGGCGCCGGCCTCCCAGCCCTCGCCGATCAGCGCGGCGAGACCGGCCGCAGCCGCGAGGACAAGCACCAGAACGTTGGAGAACTGGCGGCGCGCGAGCGCCAACACCGACGGCCGGCCGAGATCGACGAGCTCATTGCGCCCGACGGCGCGCCGCCGGCTTTGCGCCTCATCGTCGCTGAGCCCAACCCCCGGATCCGCGCCGAGCCGCGCGAGCGCGTCGCGGACGTCGACGGCGTGCCACGCCGACGCTTCGTCCGCGTCCCTCTCGCCAGCCCCCGTGAGCCGGATGGCGAGCCGTCTACGCGGTCGCACCCGCCAGACGCGGCCTTCCCGTCGTAGTCGTGTCTCCATGAACGCCCCCGCCTGCGCCGCTGCGACGCGTCACCGTTTAGCAGGAAATCCCGGCGGCGCCGACTTCACGATCGTGCGCGCCGCCGCCGTGAAACAGCGCGCCCCGCTTTAGGTCCATGCCGACGTCGCACGCACGGAACGGCGAAGCGCCTTCGCTGCGCGACGGGCGCCTCAAGCGCGGAACCGTCAATTTCTTAAGCATTCTTCGATACTTAAAATTGACGAAAAGGCGAGAAAAAGTTCGCGAATGGTCAATGGACGCTTGATAATCGCAACCGCCGCCGCCTTGATGGCCGCCGCCCCGGGCGCGTCGGCGCTGGTCGACGCGGTCGAGGAAGCCCCCGCAGACGAGGTTGCGGTCGACGAGGCCGGCGTCGTCGCAGGCGACGGGGCGACGTTCCAGGACGCGATCACCGCGGCCAAAGCCGCGATGATGGGCGCGCCGCAGACCGCGTATGAAAACGGGCTCGCCGCCGAGAAACTGGCAGCGTCCGCAGCCGCGTCGGACGCCCTCGCAACCAGTCTCTGGCTCCAGGCGGAAGCCCTGACGCGCCTCAATCGCGCAGAAGATGCGCGCGCGGTCGTCGAGCGCGCCTTCGCCGCGCTAAAGGACGCTTCCTCCAAACTCGCGGGCGACCTCATGGTCGCGCGCGGCCGGATCGCGCGCGTCCTCGGCGAGGACGGATCCGCCCTGGAAAACTTTCAATCAGCATACAGAATCTATAACTCGCTCGGGGAGCGGCGCTCCGAGGCGATCGCCCTGCAGAGCGTGGGCACCGTATACCAGAACGCGCGCCAGTACGAGCGCGTGATCGAATATTATGCACGCGCGTCCGAGGCCTTTTCCGACGATGCGATGCTGGACATGGTCTCGCTCAACAATCGTGCGAACGCCATGCGCGAACTGGAGCGCCACGACGAGGCGCGCGCGCTCTTCGACGAAGCGCTGCAGATCGCCCGCACGATGGGAAGCGACCTCTTGCAGGCGCGAATACTGACGAACATTGCAGTCCTCGAGACGCGACGCGGCGCCTTTGACGAGGCGGATCTGGCGCTTACGGAGGGTTTTGCAAAACTGTCCACCGGCGAGGCGCGCGCCTGGGCCCCCTTTCTCTGGGGCGCGCGCGGTCAGCTTTCCTTTGCGAAAGGCGACCTTGAGGCCGCAAAAGACGCTATTGAGCGGGCGTTCGCGGACAAGCCCCTCGAAGAAACGACGGCGCCGTTCAGGGATTTTCACGAAACCGCCTACCAGATTTACGAAGCGCTCGGAGAACCGACGCGGGCGTTAGGGCATCTAAAGTCGTTCAAGCGCCTCGACGACCATGGCCGCGACGTCGCAGCGTCGGCCAACCACGCGCTGATGACCGCCGAGTTCGATCTCGCCAGCAAGGAACTCGAGATCCAGCGCCTGCGTTCCGCGCAGCTGGAAAAGGATGTCGCGCTGACGCAGTCGCGAAAGCGGCAGGGCGACCTCGTGGCGATAGGCGCAACCCTATCCCTTCTGTCGGTGCTTGGATTTCTGACATGGGCTTACCGGGCGGCGCGGCGCGAGAACAGAATGACGCTCGCCTTCAATGCGGAGCTCGGAGCGAAGAATGCGGAACTCACCGACGCCAACCGCGCCCTCGAGAAAGCCAACCAGGCCAAGATGGAGTTTCTCGCCACGACCAGCCATGAAATCCGCACGCCGCTGAACGCGGTGATCGGCCTCACCGACGTCGTCCTGAACGGCGACGCGCTGGTTGAGCGCGACCGGGAATATCTCAAGATCGTCGCTTCTTCCGGCGCAAATCTCTTACGTATCGTCAATGACATCCTCGATATCGCCAAGCTGGAATCCGGTCGCCTGATCGTCGAGCGACGCCCTCTCGACGTCGCCGAATGCCTGCTCGACGTCGCCGGCCTCTGGCGAAAGTCGGCGGAGGAGAAAGGCCTGCAATACGATGTCGACGTCGATCCCGGCCTCGCGGCCTATCAGACCGACGAACGCCTGATCCGGCAAATCGCCTCCAATCTCCTTTCCAACGCGATCAAGTTCACTCCGGAAGGCAGGATTTCGCTCGCCTTGAAAGCCCTGCCGGAAGGCGGCTTCAGCATATCGGTCGCCGACACGGGGATCGGCATCGCCGAAGATCAGTTCACCCGCATATTTGAATCCTTCGCCCAGGTGGACGGCGGCGCGCGCCGCGCTTACGAGGGCACGGGGCTCGGGCTCGCCGTTTGCCGCAAAATCGCTGACGCGCTGGGCGGAGACATCCGTGTCGAGAGCGCGCCCGGCGAGGGCAGCACCTTCACCGTGACGATCCCCGCAGAGCCGAGCAGGGATCTGCCCTGCCGACCGGCGGCGGCTTAAAACGCGCCCGATAGCGCGCCGTCCGAGGCCGAGCCGGACCCCGCGCCGACGGCGCTGGACGACCTGCGCGTTCTTATCGCCGAAGACAACAATGCCAACGCTCTCGTCATGCGCGCGATGCTCGAACCCTTCGTCCGCGAGGTCGTGATGGTCAAAAACGGCGAGGAAGCCGTTGACGCGATCCGCGCCCGGGACTTCGATATCGTGCTGATGGACAAGCAAATGCCGGTAATGGACGGTATCGCGGCCACGCAGGCGATCCGCCGCCTCGATCCGCCTAAGCGGGCGATCCCGATCATTGCGATCACCGCAGACGCCTTTGCCGGCGCCGAACAGCTTTGCATCGAGCACGCCATGGACGGATACGTGACGAAGCCCGTTAACCGCGCCGAACTTCACGCCGAAATTACGGCCGCAGCCTCGTCGAGGCGATACGCCGCCGCTTCGTGAGGCCCTGTCTTGAAGATCGGCTTCCGGGGGCGCGCGCCTTTTGCGCCTTGGCGCAGCCGACGCGGTCGCAGCGGCTGTCGCCCCCGTTGCCGGGGCCGCTACCGTCGAGCTACACCATCAACGGGGACGCGACCTTCTCGGGGCCCCAGACAGCCGTCAGCGTCGTCTTCACATCAACCCGTCCCGCCGGTTGCACCGGTCAGGGACTGCGGCGGCGGCGAGTTCCGTTTCAATCGGTCGCCTGAGGACCGGCGAGCGGGTGGAATGCCGAGATTTCGACGCCCTCGCCGGTGCGATGGATCCATTCGAGCTGGACAGCGTCCACCGCACGTTCCTCGTCGCGGCTGTCGGCGGGCGAAGGGTTCTCCGGCGTCGCATCCGCAACGGCGACGTCGTCCTCGAATTCAACTTCCGCTAAAGCTCCCATGGTGACCTCCCTGTGGTGCGTTTGGTTTTGTTTATTTCAGCATTTTTCACTGAGTCGCGCCGCTCGGGACCGCCGGCGCCGACCCCGGGGAAATGTGCATGCGCAAGGTGAACGACAAGTGAACGGCGCATTCGCGACGTCGGCGCGGACGCGTCCGAAGGGACGATGGCGGCCTCCCGTCGCCGACAAACCGAATAATTGTCGGGGAATGGCGGTGCCCGCTCGAACCAGCGCGGCG
>CAZBOC010000203.1:0-5467 GCA_964493225.1 uncultured Caulobacterales bacterium
TTGTTGTATTCGAACAGGCCCGCATAGTCGAATTCGATGCTCTGGGAGTCCTCGTTCAGAATGTCCGCCGGGTTGCGTCCGGCCGGGCTGGCCACAAGCTGCAAGCGGGGCTCGAGGAAAAGGCGGGCGCCAAACGCACGACGCGACAGCGGGTAGGACCACTCGACGCCGGCCGACGGCGCGAACCGCGCCTCGAATTCGGTCCGGTCGTCCGCATCGGGAATTCCGCCGGGAAAAATCTCCGTTCCCTCATCGAGATCCTGGAAGTAATAGGCGTCTCCGCGGATTTCGGCGAAAGCCTCGAAACGGTGGCCGCCCCGCGTAATGTGCTCTCGCTCCCAATAGGCGCTGGCCGTAAAGCGGCGCGTATCGACGCCCGATTTTCTCTGGAGCGAAGCGAAATTCACGTTGACATGGGCGCGGCCGCCGGCCGGGCGTCTCCGGAAATCGTGGCGGAAGTTGATCAGCGGAAGAATGTAGGGCGTCAGTTCTTCGCGGTCGCTTGAGCGGAGACCCTGAAACACGAAGGAATTGACGGTCAGATCCGAGCCGCCGCGCCGCCAGCGAATGTAACCGTTGGAGCGCAGACGGTTCGTGTTCGATGTATCGAGCTCCTTGCGCAGATCGCCGCGCCGGCGAATGTCGTAATTCCGGAGAAAGGTGTCGTCGGACACGCGCTCGATGTCGTAGCCAAGCCGCCAGTTTTCGCCGAAATCGCTGTAGCCGCGCCCGAAGACGTTCCAGCGCGGACCGACGAGGTCCTGTTCGCCCGGCTCGTCGCTGTCGAAGTCGAGTACGCCGCCGGAGACCACGTGGTAGCTCTTGTCGCCGCGTCGTCGTCCCTCGACCTGCCACACGACGCCGTCATTGGAGGTGTATCTCGGGAAGAACGTGGCGTCCGCATGGTCGGAGATCGCGAGATAGTAGGGCAGTTCGATATTGAAGCCGAGCCGCCGCGACGCGCCGACGAGCGGGGTCAGGAAGCCGGACTGACGCTCCACGCTCGGATCGGGCCCTTGAATGTAGGGCGCGTAAAGGACGGGAACGCCCTTTAGCTCCAGAAAGGCGTGGCGGAACCGCACGACGCGGCGCTCGCGATCGCGCGTGACCTTCAGCGCCTTGATGCGCCAGGTCGGCACCTTGCCCTCGCCCTCGTCGTCACACACGTTGCAGGCGGTGTAGACGGCCTTCGACAGCTGGGTGCGCGCGCCCTGCTCCTGGACGGCGTGGTCGGCGGCGAGGCGGGCGTTGTCGGCGAGGAGGGCGGTGAAGTTCTCCGCGACGCCGTCGCGCAAATCCCCGGTCAACTCGACCCGGCCTGCAAAGAAGGTGTCGAGATTTTCGTCAGTGATCGACACGCTCCCCTCGGCGACGACAATGTCCGTGGCCGGATCATAGATCAGGCGGTCGGCCCGCAGGTAGCGCTCGCCGAAGAAGGCGCGAATGTCGCCCTCGGCGACGATCGGGCTGTCTTCCGACGCCCGCGTGACGAGGTTGGCCTCGAAAAGGACCTGCTCCTGCGGGTCGACGGGATCGGCCGGCGGGCTCGGCGCCGGCCCGCGCTCCTGAAGCCTGTCCGTCGCGCCGACTTCCTCGACGTCCGCGAGGGCGAGGACCGACTTCGGCTGCGACACGACAGGGTCGGCGCCGCCGGGGTCCGCCTGCACGGGCGCCGTCGCGGCCCCGAACGCGCCGGCGATCGCGGTCCCCTTGAACAGCCGAGAGCGCCCCTCGGCCCGGTTTGCGCGCGCTTTGCGCAAGTGCCCTCCTGCACGGCCGTCCTTCGGACGCCGCCATCTTCAACCAGACGCGAACATATCGGCGATTGCCCCCGGCGAGCCAATCAAAAAGTGCGCGCCGCGGCGGGCGCTTCGCTTCAACCCTCCTCGAATTGCAGAAGCGCCGAGACCGCGACAATGGTCGCGACGAGCGCCGGGGTCCAGGCGGCGAGGGCGACCGGCGCGGCCTGCGATTCCCCCAGCGCCGTGGCGAGCTCTGAAAGGATGTAAAGCGAAACCCCGGCGCCGATCGACCACATGAGCAGCCGTCCGGCCCCGCCGCTGCGCATGGGCCGCAATGAAAATATCGCGGCGATCAGCACCATGGCGAGCAGCTTCAGCGGCGTCGAGCAAAGATCGTGGAAGCGGATATGGTAGCTGACCGTCGGCAGGCCCGCCGCCTCGGCGAGCAGGATGAAGCGGGGCAGCTCCCAGATCGACATCATCTCCGGCGCCGTCACGCGTTCGCGCAAATCATTGGCGGTCAGCGTCGTCATGATGGCGTAGATCGGGCTCGCATGGTCGAGCCTGTCGTCGCTGGTCCTGAGCCGAGCCTCTTTCAGCTCGATCGTGCGGCCCGACAGCGTCGCTTCCGGCGCGTCGATGCGCTCCTGGAAGGCGAGGTCGTCGCCCAGCCGCCAGATCGTCACGTCGGCGAGCGTCGAGCGGACCTCGTCGTAATTCGCCGCCTTGATGAGCAACACGCTGTTCGCGGTTTTCTGGCGCAGCCAGATGCCGTCGCCGAACACCCGCACCAGGCTCGACTGCTTTCCGCGCACGTCGTTTTTCATCTTCTCGCCATAGGCCAGCATGTCCGCCGACAAGGGATCGACGACCGCGATGATGGCGAGGCCCGCCAGGGCGGCGATGATCGCCGGCGGCGCGATCAGTTTCCAGACCGAAAGCCCGGCCGAACGCATCACCGAGATCTCCGAGCGGCGGTTCAGCTGCGTGAACATCCAGATCGACCCGAAGAGAAACACGAAAGGCGAAAGCGCCTGCACGAGCGCCGGCGTGCGCAGGAGGGTGAGTTGCAGGGCGAACGCGAAACCGGCGTCGACTTTGCCGGCGAAACGCATGTTCTCGATGAAGTCGATCAGGAGGATGAGACTGGCGAAAATCGCGAAGAGACCGGCGATCGCCACAAAGGTGCGTGTACTGATGTAGCGAAAGAGCGTGAAGGGCGGCATCAGGCGGGCTCCGCCGCGAAGGCCCTCGCGCCGGCGCGCGGCCAGTCGGCGATCAGGACGGCGAATGTCAGGATCGCGCCGAGGGGCAGGGCGTATTGCAGCCAGTGCGCGCCGCTCGCCGCGCAGACGCCCTGCAGAATGAAGCCCGCGATCCGCATCGCGCCGGCGCCGGCGGCCGCCAGGGCGATGCGCCGCGCATGACCGCGCCGGCTATAGGGCCCGCCGATCATCGCGTAGACGGCGAGAAGCGCATAAGCGAAGGCGTAGAGCGGCGAGGCGAGGCGGTTGTGCCCCTCGGCGATCAGCCGGCCGGCGTTCTGACGGTCCCAGGGGTCGTCGAGATCCGGATTGAACAGTTCGGACAGATACCGTTCGGTCAGCTCGAGCTGGTGTTCGCCGCCGCCCTCCTGAAGATTGGAGATGTTTACGACCGTGTCGCGGAAATTGACGAATTCGATTTCGCCGTCCTTTTCCGTACGCTGTATGTTACCGTTGACGAGAAGGAGAAGCGGCCCCTGCGCGGTCTCGCGCAAAAGGCCCTTCTGCGCCATGTAGACTTCGGCGGCTTCCGGGTCGCGGAAATCGTTTACGAGCAGTCCTTCGAACCGGCCCCCGCCTTCGGCCCGTTCGACATAGATCGTCAGCCCGTCAATGACCGACGTAAACTCTCCGCCGCGAAGAACGGTGCTCGCGAAATCGGCCCGAAGCTCTGCGACCGTGGATTTCAGCGCGCGATAGCTGCGCGGCATAAGGTCGAGATTGACCCAGAGGGTCGCCGCGGCCGCGGCCGCGGTGATGATCAGAAGCGGCGCCGCGATCCGCCACCTGCTGACGCCCGCCGCGAAGATGACGGCGATCTCGCTGTCGGAATGAAGCCGCTGCAGCGCGTAGAGCGCCGCGCCGAACAGCGCGAACGGGATGATCACGGACAGAAGGCTCGGCACGATCAGCACGCTGAGCCAGGCGAACAGCGCAAGGCCCGACCCGTGCTCGACCAGGATGTCGAGGCGCTGCAGACTTTGCGTCATCCATACGATGAGGGTGACGATCGCGACCGCGAAGACGAGCGGCGCGAGGCACTGGCGGAATAGGTAAAGATCGAGACTACGCAACGGCGCGCCGGCTCCCTTGTGCGAGGCGTTTGTTAGAACACCCAAGCCGCTTCAGATGCAATCGGCGTCGCGGTTCCAGTCGGGCAGATCCCGGCATGCGACGGCGTCGGCGTCGCGCAGGCCGAGGGCGACCGCGACGAGGACGACGAGGGCGGCTGCAAGCGCGAACAGGACGGCGAACCACGCCGCCTGCGAAGGGGCTCCGCCGCTGGCGGGCCGTTTCGGCGCCGTATCGCCGTCGCCGTCCGCCTCCCCGTCCGGCGCGTCGTCAGGCTCCTCATCGGCCTCTTTGTCTTCTTCTTCATCGTCGCCGGGCAGCGGGATTTCTATCGTGATCGGCAGCCCGCGCCGGTCTGCCTTTCGCCGCTCATTGCTCGCCGCGATCAGATAGGGATCATCTTCGCCCACGCTCGCCCCCGACGCCGAACTCCTTTCAGGCTATAGCACAACGGCGGCGCGGCGGAAACGACTGCGCCCCTGCGCCGCGATGCGGCGCGGCTTGCGCCCTCGCGGTGATCGCCTTACCACGCCGGCCGGGGCCGCATATTCGCTTCAGGGCTGTATTTCGAGCGCGCTGCGCCGGCCCAGCGCCCGCGCCCGCGCCCGCAAGAATCGCCGCTAGTGCAAGAGAACGAAAGGCAGATCATGAAAATCACCTTCACCAAAGCCGCCCTGCCGAAGACCGGCGCCGTCATCGCGCCGTGTTTCGACAATGGCGGTTTCGGCGACGCGTTCCAGGGGCTGGACGAGGCGGCGGGGGGCGCGCTCCCGCGCGCCGCGAAGGCGGGGGACTTCGCCGGGCGCAAGGATCAATTCCTCGAAATCGTCGCCCCCGAAGGCTTGAGCGTTTCGCGCGTCCTCCTCGCCGGAGCCGGCAAGGCGCAAGACTTCACGCTGCTCGACGCCGAGGCGCTGGGCGGGGCCGCCATTTCCCGCATATTGAAGACGCGCGAGAAGTCCGCGGCGTTCGCGCTGGAAGGGTTTTCGACGCCTGACGGCGAGATCGGACCCCTCGCCGCCCATATGGCGCTCGGCGCGCTATTGAAGAGCTACCGCTTCGACGCCTATCGCACGACGCTTGAGAGAGACCAGAAGCCGGCGCTGGCCAAAATCGGCGTCCACACGCCGTCGACGTCGGCGAAGTCTCTCTTCGCGGACCTCGAAAAGATCGCCGAGGGCGTCTTCCTGACGCGCGATCTCGTCTCCGAGCCGCCGAATGTTCTCTATCCGGAGAGTTTCGCGGAACGCTGCGAGGCGCTGGAGGAGCTGGGCGTGAAGGTGACGGTTCTCGGCGAGGCTCAGAAGAAAAAGCTCGGCATGGGGTCGCTCCTCGGCGTCGGCCAGGGATCGGTCCGCGAATCCAAACTCGTCGCCATGGAATGGATGG
>CAZBOC010000204.1:0-5459 GCA_964493225.1 uncultured Caulobacterales bacterium
TCTACGTGATCAACAAGGCGCTGTACCCGGAGGACCACCCCTATAACTGGGACGTCATCGGTTCACTGGCGGATCTCGAGGCGGCGACGCTGCAGGACGTGAAGGATTTCTACGCCCGCTGGTACGTTCCCAACAACGTCACCGTCACCATTTCCGGTGATTTCGATCCGGCTGAGGCCCGCAGTCTCGTTGAGAAGTATTTCGGCGAAATACCGCGCGGGAAGCCCGTGCAGGCACGCTCTCCCCGCGCGGCGGTTCTGGAAGTAACAAAATCGGTCTATCACGAAGACAATTTCGCGACCGTGCCCCAGGTTACATTCGTCTGGCCGACCGTCGAAGAGCGCCACCCGGACAGCTACGCCCTTGAAATTCTCGCGACATACCTGAGCGTCGGCAAGCGCGCGCCGCTCAATGAGGTGCTGATCGACGAGGCGCGCCTGACGTCGAACGTGTCGACCTTTACTTATCCGAAGGAACTCGCCGGCGAGTTTTACCTGATGGTTCAGGCGAACGCCGGGGAGGACCTCGACAATCTGGCGCCGGCGATTGAACGGGGGTTCGCGCGATTTGAGCAGAACGGGATTTCCGAGGCCGATCTCGCCCGCATCAAGGCCGGCCTCGAGGTCGCTTTTTACGGCCAGGTCCAGAGCGTCCTCGGCAAGGCGATCCAGCTCGGCGAAGCCAACGTCTTCAGCGGCGATCCGGCGGCGATCGTGCGCGAGGTCGAGAACCTACTCGCGGTGACGAGCGACGACGTGATGCGCGTCTATTTGAAATACATCAAGGACAAGCCCCATGTGGCGACGAGCTTCGTTCCCAGGGGCTCGCCGCAATTGGCGCTTGAGGGGGCGGTCCGCGCCGCGGTCGTCGAGGAGCCGATCGTTCAGGGGGCGGAGGAGGAGATCGAATTCGATCCGGCTGTCCGGGCTTTCGAGCGCACGCCGTCGCGTTTCGACCGCAGCATCGAACCCGATTTCGGGGCGCCCTACGAATTGCCGTCGCCGGCGGTCTGGCGCAGCGCGATCGGCGAGGACATCGAAGTCTTCGGAATTGAGAATACCGAAACCCCGCTCGTCGCCTTTTCGCTCCGGATCGACGCCGGCCGCGACCGGGGCGATGCGGAAAAACCGGCTGTTGCCGCGCTCACCGCAGACCTCATGAACAAGGGTACGGCGAACAGGACGACGGCTGAACTGGAGGACGCCATCAAGGCGCTCGGCTCCACGGTCTCGATCTCCGCAGGCCAGTTCGGCGCCTATGTCGAGGGAGAGGCGCTTGCGCGCAATCTGGCCGAAACGGTCGCTCTCGTCGCGGAAATGCTGCTGGAGCCGCGCTGGGATAAGGCGGAGTTCGCGCTTCTCAAAAAACGCCGGCTCGACGAACTCGACCAGGCGGCGGGTGAGCCGAACGCCATTGCTGCGCGCGAGGCCGCGAAGCTTCTCTATCCCGAGACCCACGTCTTCAGCTATCGCCCTTACGGAACGAAGGCGAAGCTCGAAACGGTCGCGCTCGACGATCTGAAAGCCTTTTACGCCCGCAACTACGCGCCCGCAGGCGCGAAACTGCGCGTCGTCGGCGCCGTCGACAAGGCCGGCGTCGAGGCTGCTTTCGCAGGTCTCGCCGAGGGTTGGCGCGCGCCCGCGCCGGCCGCCGTCAGCCTGCCGCAACCCCGGGAAATCGATCAGTCATCGATCTATTTCTATGACGTTCCCGGCGCGAAGCAGTCCGTCCTGCGCATCCAGCGTCCCTCGCTCAGCGCGACCGATCAGGACTATCCGCTGGCCGAGGCCGTAAACTACCTCCTGGGCGATGTTTACACCTCGCGGCTGATGACCCGACTGCGCGTCGAGAAAGGCTACACCTACGGCGTGCGATCGGCCTTCAACGGCGCGAAGGACCGCGGCGTCTTTTCAATCGGAACAAGCGTGCGCTCCAACGTGACGCTCGAATCTCTCGCGCTCATTCGCGACATTCTCAGCGATTACGGGCCGGGCTTCACCGAAGACGACCTCGGGGTCCTGAAGTCGGCCCTCCTGCGCGGCCAGGCGCTCAAGACCGAAACCCTCGCCGCCAAGCTCGGTCTTCTCGGCGCGGTGAGCGTCTACGGCTATCCCGATGACTATATCGCGCAAAACGCCGCCCGCATCGAGGCGATGACCCTGGAAGAGTTCAAGAACCTCGCCGCGGCGACGATACGCCCCGATGCGATGGACTGGCTCGTCGTCGGCGACGCGCGAACCCAGGCCGGACGCCTCGGCGCACTCGGTTTCGGAGAGCCGATCATGCTCAATGCGGAGCAATGACCGCTGCGCGCCGCCATTGGCGGGGAGGGGTCGCGCGGGGTATTCGCAGGGCCGAGCAAGCTTCCTGGAGAACCCCGGCCCCATGACCATGGCATTCACCGATCTGATGTCGTCCGTGCGCGAAAGCGGGGAGGGAGCCTTCGCCGCCGCCGTGCCGGGGGACTGGATGCAGGGACGAACGCTCTATGGCGGTCTTTCCGCAGCGCTGTGCCTTGAGGCGGTGCGCCGCGCCAACGGAGCGCCGGCGCCGTTGCGCTCGGCGGAGATCGCTTTCGTCGGCCCGGCCGGCGGCGCGGTGACCATGAGTCCGGAAATCCTTCGCAAGGGCCGGTCCGTGACGTTCGCCGGGGCCGACCTGCATGGCGAAAAGGGACTTGCGACGCGAGCGCTCTTCTGTTTCGGCGAGGCCCGCGCCTCCGCCTTCGACCGGTCCTTCCTGGCCGCGCCGCATGCGCCGCCGCCCGAGGAATGCGCGGCGTATTTTGAGGACTGGTCCGGCCCCGACTTCGCCCGGCATTTCGACAGTCGGCTTGCGAAGGGCGCGCGTCCCGTGACCGGCGCTGAAGCGCACGATCACCATGCCTGGGTCCGACACGCGGACGGAGCCGCGACGGGGATGGTCGCGATCCTGGCGCTCGCAGACATGCTTCCGCCAGCCATGCTCGCCATGTTCACGGAGTTCGCGCCGATTTCCTCGATAACGTGGATGATCAATTTCCTTCAGGACGAACCGCGGACCGAAGACGGCTGGTGGCTCTTGCAGAGCCGCGCCGAGCATGCGCGCGCAGGCTATTCGAGCCAGGATATGACCATCTGGAACCGCGCCGGCGAGGCGGTTGCGACGGGGCGACAGTCCGTCGCGATCTTCGCCTGAACGGCCGACGATGCGCCTTGCGATGCTTGTGCTTCCTGTTGCGGACCATGATGCGGCGATCGAAGGGTTCCGCGACATGCTTGGGTTTCGGCTGATCGAGGATGCGCGGATCTCGCCCGAACAGCGCTCGGTCGTCATCGCGCCGCCGAAAAACGAGGGGAGCTCTTCCGGGGCGCGGCTCCGGCTCGCCCGGGCCGCGGGGTCGGAACAAAAAGCCCGCATCGGCGATCAGCCCGGCGGGCGCGTCTTTTCTCTTTCTGGCTACGGACGACTTCGATCGCGACTATGGGGCCTTCACGGCCGCCGGCTTTGAATTCGTCGAAGCCCGGCGCGAGGAGGCGTTCGGCGAGGTCGCTGTGTTTCGCGATCCCTACGGAAACAATGGGGACCTCGTCGAGCGACGGGCGCGCTGATCGGCGAAGGCTTTATGCCCGCGCCGAATTCGGGCAAGCTCTGCGGCGTCCGACAACGCGCCGAACGACCTATGTTCCTCAGTTTCCTCGCCCTCATCGCCGCCGCCGGCGCCGCCATCTGGCTGCTATTGCGGATGGCGCGCGGCGATGCGGCGGGAGGGGCGGCGCGCAACGATACGATTTTCAAGGGCGTCGCCTTCCTTGCGATCATCGCGGTGATGGTCGCCGCCCGATGGTGGCCGCTCGCCTTGATGACCTTGCTGGCGGCCGGCGCGGTGATGGGCATCGAAATCTGGCGCGCCCGCGAAATCAAGCTCGACGAGGCCGTCTCCGCGCGGCCCCCGGCGTCCGTCGGCGGCGTGATGAAGGCGGAGGAGGCCGCCTCCGTGCTCGGCGTCGCACCGGGCGCCAGCGCGGAGGAAGTCCGCGCCGCGCACAGGAAGCTCATCGCGCAGCTGCACCCGGACCGGGGCGGTTCGGACTACCTCGCCGCCAAGATCAACGATGCGCGCGCTATTCTTTTGAAATCCGCTGAGGAAAAAACGCCGGGCGGCGAGACGTAGCGGCGGCGCGCCGGGGAACCGCGCGGCGCGCCGGTGCGTAACCTTATTATGCCTCGCCACCTGATCCTCGTGCTCGGCGACCAGTTGAGCCCCGACATTTCCTCCCTCAAGGAGGCCGACCCCGAACGCGACCGCGTCGTGATGGTCGAGGCGCGGGAGGAAGCGACCTATGTGCGCCACCACAAAAAGAAGATCGCCTTCATCTTTTCCGCGATGCGCCATTTCGCCGAGGAGCTGCGCGAAGACGGCTGGACCGTCGACTACGTCAAATATGACGACGCGTCGAACGCGGGCTCTTTCACGGGCGAGGTCGAGCGCGCGGTCGAAAGGCTCGATCCGGATAGCGTCGTCGTGACTGAGGCCGGCGAGCACCGCGTGCAGCAGGCGATCGACGGCTGGGAAAAGAAACTCCGCGTCGACGTCCGCGTATGCGCCGACGACCGTTTCATTTGTTCGCACAAGGAATTCGCCGACTGGGCCGAGGACCGTAAACAGCTCCGCATGGAGTATTTCTATCGCGAAATGCGGCGCAAGACCGGGCTGCTGATGGACGGCGACGATCCCGTGGGCGGGAAATGGAACTACGATGCGGAAAACCGCAAGCCCGCCGGGCACGATCTCTTCATCCCGAAACCGCGCCAGTCGCGTCCGGACGACATAACGAAAGAGGTCCTCTCGCTCGTCGAGGACCGCTTCGGCGATCATTTCGGCGAACTCGAGCCGTTCTGGTTCGCCGTCGAGCGCGACAAGGCCGAAGCCGCCCGGGACCGGTTCATTGAAGACGCGCTGCCTTACTTCGGCGATTACCAGGATGCGATGCTCGAAGGCGAGCCGTTTCTCTACCATTCGATCCTGTCGCTATATATCAACGCCGGCCTCCTCGACCCGCTCGACGTCTGCCGCCGCGTCGAGGCCACCTACCATGACGGACACGCGCCGTTGAACGCCGTCGAAGGCTATATCCGGCAGATCATTGGCTGGCGCGAATTCATGCGCGGCATCTACTGGCTGAAAATGCCCGGCTATACCGAGGAGAATTTCTTCGGGGCCGACCGCGCGCTGCCGGATTTCTACTGGACCGGAGAGACCGACCTCGCCTGTCTCAGGGCCGCGATCGGGCAGACGAGACAGGAGGCCTACGCCCACCATATCCAGCGCCTGATGGTGACCGGCAATTTCGCGATGCTAGCCGGCATCGATCCGCATGCGGTGCATGAATGGTATCTCGAGGTCTACGCCGACGCATATGAAAGGGTCGAGGCGCCGAACGTCATCGGGAAGAGCCACTTCGCCGAAGCCGGCCTGC
>CAZBOC010000205.1:0-5445 GCA_964493225.1 uncultured Caulobacterales bacterium
CACTTCGCAATCACGATCGACCAGGGCCCGGACATGGACCGCTACCAGGGCGTGACGCCCGTGGAAGGCGAAACGCTCGGCCAGTGCGCTGTCGCCTATTTCGACCAGTCCGAACAGATCCCGACCGCGATCAAACTCGCCGTCGGACGCATCTCCCGGCCCGGCGAGGACGATCGCTGGCGCGCCGGCGGCATCATGGTGCAATACGTGCCCGGCGAGGGCGGCGAACGCGCGCGCGGCGAGGCGGCCCTCAGGGCGCCTGACGAGCGCGAAGCATGGGACCGCGCCGCGGCTTTTCTGGAAACAACGCAGGCGGACGAACTGCTTGATCCGGCGATCCACGCCGAAATGCTGCTTTATCGTCTTTACCACGAGGACGGCGTGCGCGTCTTCGACGCCTCAACCGTGCGCGCCGAGTGCCGCTGCAACGCCGACAAGATCGGCGCGGTTCTCAACAGCTACTCGCCTGAAGACCTGGCGGAGATGGTCGAAGACGGCGCGATCCGGGTCACCTGCGAATTCTGCCGGATGGAGTATCGGTTCTCGCGGACCGGCGCTCCGCTCGCCAATTGACGGCGCCGCCGAAGGGAGCGCGCATGAAGAAGAAAGCCTTCGAAGCGGAACTCGCCGCGCTGGAGCTGGAGCTGGCGAAACTGCAGGAGACCGTGCAGCGCAAGAAGCTGAAAGTCGCGATCGTCTTCGAAGGGCGCGACGCCGCGGGCAAGGGCGGGGTGATCAAGACGATCATGAGACGGATGAACGCGCGCGTCTGGCGCGTCGTCGCGCTGCCCAAGCCCTCGGACCGCGAGCGCTCTGAATGGTACTTCCAGCGCTATGTCGCGCATCTGCCCGCCGGCGGGGAAGTCGTCCTCTTCGACCGGTCCTGGTACAACCGCGCCGTGGTCGAACCGGTCATGGGATTTTGCTCCGCCGAAGAGTGCGAGACTTTCCTGGCGGAAGTCCCGCTTTTTGAACGCATGCTGATCGATTCCGGGATCATCCTGATTAAATACTGGATTCATGTGACGCCCGAGGAGCAGGAGGCGCGTTTTCAGGACCGCGCCCATGATCCGCGCAAGCGCTGGAAACTGTCGCCGATCGATCTCGAGGGCCGCCGCCGCTGGGCGGATTTCGCCCGCGCCCGCGACCGCATGTTCGACCGCACCAGCTCGCCGCACGCGCCCTGGCGCGTGGTCGAAGGCGCCGACAAGCGAAAGGGCCGGCTCAACTGCATCCGCTCGATCCTCGAGATCGTGCCTTATGAATTCAACGAGGCGGCCTTCGCGCCGATCGACCTGCCGCCCCGCCAGACGGCGGAGGCGGCGGGATACCAGGAGCGCCCGCTCGCCGCCTTGAACCTCGTTACGGATTATTACTGACGCCGTTCAAGAATCGCATTCATCCGGGTTCTGAAGCAAAGCGCATAGCCGGCGTCGAGGCACAGCGCGAGGGCGGAGCGGCGCTCTTCCTCATGCGCAGTCTCGAGGATCAGGAATTGCGGACGGATGGCGCGCGCTTGCCCGCCGAGAAGCGGGACGAGCGCGTCATACTCGCCCCCTTCGATATCGATCTTCATCGCGTCCACCCGCGCAAAGTGGGCGACGTCGCTTATGATCGCGTCGAGCGGCGCGCCTTCGACCGTGATTGCGCCTTCGGCTGCGAGCCGGCCAAGCCCGCGGCTCGCCGGGTTCGGCGAAAATCGCAACGTCTCAATGCGCGAATGGGCGGCGTAAGGGTGAACCTCGATGTCCGCGCAGGCGTTCGAAGCGTCGATGTTGAAGCCGAGCCGTGCGCGCATTTCCGGGTCAGGCTCAATGCAGGCGATCCTGATTCTTTTTCGGCGCGCAAGCGCGGCGGCGCGCGCGAAGAGGGCGTAAAGCCCCGCATTGGCGCCGACGTCGACGAAGTGGAAGACCCCGTCCGCGCTGTCTCCGATGCGCTCGCAGAGCGCGGCGCGCTCGCGCCTGTCCCAGAGCTGCGGCGTCGCATAGACGCGTTTCTCGCAGATATTGTCATAGGGATGCAATCGCGCGCGCTGACTGGCGAAAACCACGACGTCCCTCGGCGCGCCGCTGCGCCCGCCGGCCGGCCCGAGGAGGAACGACGCTGCGCGCCGGCCAAAATAATTCGCAGGCAGACGGTGCGCCAGCCGTCGGAAAGCCTCCTCGCGCGGGCTCGGCGCGAAAGCGCCGAAAGGCTCGATCATTCCCTCTCGCTTTCCCGGGCTTCCGCCCGACGGCGTTCATACATCTTCACGTCACGCATCCAGCGGCCGAAACCCGACATCACCGAGAAGGCGAAGCCGTAGACGCCGCCGCGGAAAAGGCCGCCCAGAAAATAGCGCTTGGCGACGTAGAAGGGCAGACCGAAAAAGATCCGTAAAACGAGCACAGGACCCGGCTTTGGCCGCAATTCGCGCGCGCGGGTGGAAGAATTGCGGTTCAGCTTGTCGACGAGGTGTTCCGCGCCGGTGAAGGCGTAATGCAGGATAGGCTCCTGCAGAACGCCGACACGCATTCGCGCCGGAATGTCGAACTGATCCCACGCCTTGTGGGCGGGCGCGCGCACGACCCGACGGTCATAGAGCTTGTGACGCGTCGCGCCCCCAAAGCCGCGCCATGGCGCGCCCACGGGCGGGGCCATCGCCATGGGCGTTCGATAGATCGGCCGGGGCGGTTCGCCGCCGGCAAAGAGCGCGGCGATCTCCCTTGCGAGCGCCGGCGTGACGACCTCGTCCGCATCGAGATCAAGCAGCCAGTCATGGGCGCAGGCGTCTTCCGCGAGACGTTTTTGAAAGCCGTTGCCCAGCCATTCATGGACGATGACCCGGGCGCCGGCCTGGCGCGCGGCCGCGACGGTGCCGTCCGTAGAGCCGGAATCGACGACGATGACTTCGCGGCAGACGCGGCGCGCGGCTTCGACCACGGACGCGATGGTGCGTTCTTCATTGCGCGCGCGGATATAGGCGGAAAGGGGCGGCTTCTCCATGGATCACTCAGCTGCGCCGGACAGGCCGACAGGCGCGCGTCGCCCGGGACCGAGCGCTGCTTATCGCCGGCGCGGCGAGAACGCAATCGCGGATTCGCCGACCAGGCCGCGCTGCGGGCGGCCGCCGGCGGAACGGTGCGGGGCGCGGTCGCATGGAGGACAACCGGCCCCGCCCTAGTTCCATCCCGAAGGGCCGGAAGCGGACAATCCGCTTACGGTAATTCCGGGAAGGTTAATTCGAAAGGTGGTGGGTGGGTACCTTTCTCATTGTCGTAGGCATTGTTTGGGGGACTGATACCTACGCGAATCATGCAACGCTACGATTGAAGCGTCGTCAATTCGTATTCGCATTAACCAATTTCACATAAATGTTTTGACGCCGAAAGCGGGCCGTGGAAATTGGTCGATTGACCGCATGCTGACCGTATTACTTTTTGCTCATTTTCCAAAAGGTTAATGACGAAACGGCAAGGACCCGGAAGAAACTGCGGGGCTTGCGCCCGTGCGCCCTCCGAATTCCGCGGAAGGGCGGCCCGGCCACATGGCGTCGCCTTTCCCGCGCGGGCCGGCCGGAGCCGGCCGATCAGGCGGTCCGCGACCGGCCGCGCCGCATGGCGAATCCGAGGCCGGCGACCCCGGAAAACAGAAGGGCGAACGCGCCCGGAAGCGGAACGACCTCCGGGTCGAAGACGAGATTATCGATCGCGCCCGAGCCGGTCAGCTCGATTTGCGCAAGGCCCACGCCGTCGACGCCCGACCCGAAAACATTGGCGAAAAACGAGAAAAACTCGTTATCGCCGACGTCCAGGCCCAACTCGGCCCCGAAATCAAAGCTGAAAATCTCATCATCGTCCTCGGCGTCGAAAAGCCGGACGATCAGGTTCGCGCCAGCATCCGTGAGGTCGACGCCGTCAAAACCGATGAACGTGACCACATCGTCGAAGTCGAAGCTGAACGTTCCCCCGGACGCGTTGTCGTCCGGATCGGCGAGGTCGCCATCTTCGGAAATGATCAGAACATTTTCGGCCGGAACCGAGCCGAGATCGGGACCGACGCGCGTGAAGGGACCGCCGAGGTCGGCGTCTCCGCCCGTCGGGTTGTTCGTGTCGAATGTAATCGCCTCGCCCGAGCCCCCCATTGCTGAAACGGTCAGGCCGCTCGCCTGGTTTGAGATAACCGTGCCGGCGCCGACCCCGTCGAAGCTAAGCGTCACGGGCGCGGCCTCCGCCGCTGCGCTGAAGCCTGCGAATGCGGCCGCTGAAAGAAGGAGCCCTCTCATACTCAACCTCATGAAGCTGACAATTGTCGAAGTCGCGTTTACACGGCGTTCACTACCAAGAAGACTTTCAACAAGCAATGTCCGTGGGCGTTCATTTTTGGGAATCAAAGAGAAATCTCGTCAGACCCCAGAGCGGCTGGACGGCGGGATCGCCTTTGAGGCCGGCCAGAGCGACAGACTTCGCCTCAGCCGGGAATTCCGGGCGCGGCCTATTGCGTCATCGCGATCACCTTAAATCCAGCGCCGCGGGACGATAGTTAAAGGCCGCCGCGCGCCGGCAGGGGCGGCCCGTTCAAACCGGAACAACGCCCCCTGCCGGAAGAAGTTCGTTTTGGTAGGGATGTTTCCCTGTATGGTCGAAAGAAATCCGGCAAGCTCGGCTTGCGCCGGTTTGACCCCTTCGCCGAGGGCGACGACCGCGACGATGGCGCGGGCGAAGACTGACCGGGGAATGGAATAACACCCGAGGTTAGCGTTTATCCACACCGACCCGGATCGCCCAACGCGCGACACGCGTCAGTCCGTCGAAATTTTTTTCGCAATTTCTCCGACGGAAAATCGCGCAGCGCCGCGTTTCAGGGGCGGCTGACGGGAAGTGATCCGCGGCGCAGCGCCAAGGATCGAAGTGAGGAGTACGCCATGAACCATTTTGGAAAACTGTCACTGGCCGCTTTCATCGGCCTGGCGGGCGCGGCCTGCGCGTCGAGCCCGGCGAGCGCCGGCGTTTGGCGGTTCGATCCGGCGCGCTGTCCGGATCTCGTTGAGGACCGCCTCGACCGCGCTGAAAGCCGTCTTGATCGACGGGTCAATCGAGGTCCGCTCGACCGGGTCGAGGACCGCGTGGACAGGCGCGAGAGCCGGCGGGACGAGCGCTTCATTAACTGTCCGCGTTCGGCCTGGGTCTGGAACGGGCGCGGCCGCGCGGCTGCGCGCCCGGCGGCGGCGGTCGTTTACTACGATCCCGTGGACGCGGTTTATTTCCGCCGGGGCCCGCGCGGCGCCCGCCTCGCCGTTGTCGTGCGCTAGGGAGCGTCCGTAAGCCGAATTCGCCCTCCCCGGCGTCGCCGACCGCGCCCTTCCCTTCCCCGGCGGCGCCGACCAGGACCCCGCATGGAACGCCCCGTCCATGCGGGGTTTTTCTTCATCGCAAAGCGGGCGCTTTCGCGCCGGCGCGTTTT
>CAZBOC010000206.1:0-5434 GCA_964493225.1 uncultured Caulobacterales bacterium
CGCCTGCGTCGTCTATCGCACGGGGAGCCATGCCTGCGGCGCCTTTGACGGGCTCGCGCGCCGCATGCCGCTGACCGCGGCGGCCTTCATCCTGTCCGGACTGTCGCTCGTCGGCGTGCCGCTCACCGTCGGCTTCATCTCCAAATGGTACCTTCTGAACGCCGCGTTCGGGGCCGGCTACGCCTGGGCCGCGTTCCTCGTCGTCGCAAGCTCGCTCCTCGCCGTCGTTTATGTCGGCCGGATCGTGGAATTGATGCTGTTGAAACCCGTGCCGACCGAAGGGCCCTATGCGGGCGAGATCAAGGAAGCGCCGCTTTCGATGGTGATCCCCATGTGGATCCTCGTTGGGGCGAACATCTATTTCGGCGTGCGGATCGCGATGACCGGTGATCTGGCCGAACAGGCCGCGCGGGCGCTGACGATGGCGGCGGGAGGCGGGCAATGACGTTTCTCGGCCTGACCCCCGGCGCGGCGCTCGCCTTGTCGCTCGCCGTCCCGCTCGCCGGGTTCATCGCGATCTGGCTTCTCGGCCGCTCGCCGAACCTGCGCGAGGCGGCGACGATCGTCACGGCGCTGATCCTCCTTTCCCTGACGGTCTTTGTCTTTCGCGCCGTCGGAACCGGCCTCAGCCCCGGCTACGACCTCGTCTATGTCTTCGAGGGCCTGCCCATCGCCTTTCGCGCCGAACCGCTCGGCGCGATGTTCGCGGTCATCGCCTCGGGGCTCTGGCTTGTGAACTCCGTCTATTCGATCGGCTATATGCGCGGCCATGACGAGCCCCGACAGACGCGGTTTTACATGTCTTTCGCCGTCGCCATCGCCTCGGCCATGGGCGTCGCCTATGCGGCGAACCTCTTTACCCTGTTCATTTTCTACGAAGTCCTGACGCTCTCGACCTTCCCGCTCGTGACCCACAAGGGCGACGACGCGGCGCGGCGCGGCGGGCGGATCTATCTCGGGATCCTCATGGGGACCTCCATCGGACTTCTCCTGCCGGCGATCGCCTGGGTCTATGCGATTGCGGGGACGACGGACTTTTCCCTGACCCCCGGCGGGATCCTCGCCGCCCATGTGGACGAGGTCGCGCCGATCCTGCCTTTCCTCCTCGGGCTGTTCGCTTTCGGGATCGGCAAGGCGGCCCTGATGCCGGCCCATCCCTGGCTTCCGAACGCCATGGTCGCGCCGACGCCGGTCTCGGCTTTTCTCCACGCCGTCGCGGTTGTGAAGGCGGGCGTCTTCTCGGTTCTGAAGATCGTCATCTACATCTTCGGGATCGACCTCCTCGCCGATACGGGCGCCGCGAACGTTTTCCTGTGGATCGCCGGCGTCTCGATCCTGCTCGCCTCGGCGATTGCAATGCACTAGGACAATCTGAAGGCGCGGCTCGCCTATTCGACCGTGTCGCAACTTTCCTACGTCACCCTCGGCGCGATGCTGGCGACCTCCATGGGCGTGATGGGCGGGGCGATGCAGATCGCCGCCCACGCCCTCGGCAAGATGACGCTCTTCATGTGCGCCGGCGCGATCTATGTCGGCGCCCACAAGACGCTGGTCTCGGAGCTGCGCGGTCTCGGCCGGGTGATGCCCTTCACCTTCGGGGCGTTCTTCCTGGGCGCGATGTCGATCATCGGCCTGCCGCCGCTCGCCGGCTCCTGGCCGAAATTCTTCCTCATGCTGGGCGCCGCCGACGCAGGGCAGCTGGCGATGATCGCGGCGCTGATGATCTCCTCGATCCTGAACGTCGTCTACCTCCTCTCGATCCCGGTGCAGGCCTTTTACATGGCGCCGGAAACCGACATCGAAGGCCGCGCCATGGGGGCGGGCGGCGCGAAGATCGCCTGGGGGGACCTGAAGGAAGCGCCGCTCCTGTGCGTTCTGCCGCCCTGCATCACGGCGGCCGGGGCCGTCGCGCTCTTTTTCTTCGCGAACCCGCTCTACAATTATCTTGAACCCCTGATCGGAGGCGCCGGTTGATGGCCGATCACGAAGACGTTCCCGAACATGAGCGCGACAAGCCGGGCTGGGCGGAGAATCCGGCCTTCATCCGCGTTTTCCTCATTGCACTGATCGTCGCCGGCCTTGCGTCCGCGATCGCCGGCTTCGTCCCGGCCTTCCAAAAGAAAAACCCGCATTTCGCAGCGGAGGCGTTTCCGATCTTCTTCGCGCTCTGGGGGTTCGGATCGTTCATGTTCATCGTGCTCGCCGGCCAGCACCTGAGAAAGCTCGTCGGCCGCGAGGAGAGTTATTACGATGACCGCGAATAGCCTCCTTTCCGCTCTGGCGATCAATCCGGCCGTGGTCCTGACGATCGGCGCGGTCATCGCCGCCGCCGCGCCTTCGCGGATCCGCCGGGCCATCATGCTCGCTTTTCTGGGGTATTCGTTCTGGCTCCTGAATTCGCTGGGGATCGGGAATTTTGGCGCGCTGACGATCTTCGACGTCGACGTGGCGATGCTCCGCGTCGATCCCCTGTCGCGGATTTTCGCGATCGTCTTCCATATCGCGGCGGCCCTCAACATCGTCTACGCCTGGCGCGAGACCGACCGGGCGCAGGATTTCGCAACGCTCGCCTATCCGGCGGCCGCCCTTGGCGGCGTTCTCGCCGGGGATTTCGTGACGCTCTTCGTCTGGTGGGAGATCGCCGCGATCACCAGCGTTTTCCTCGTCTGGGCGCCCGGAACCCGGGTGACCTATCTCGCCGGCATGCGCTATCTCTCGGTCCAGATCCTTTCCGGCGTCCTTCTCCTCGGCGGTATCGTCCTCGTCTTCCGCGAGACCGGCTCGCTCGCCTTCAACGACATCGGCCTGCGCGATGACGACGGCGCGGTGAAGTTTTCCGCCCTCGCCATTTTTCTCGCCTTCGGGATCAAGAGCGCCTTTCCCCTCCTTCATAACTGGGTGCAGGACGCCTATCCGAAATCGACGATCGCCGGCTCCATCGTTCTGTCGATCTTTACAACGAAGCTCGCGGTTTACTCCCTCGCGCGCGGTTTCCTGGGGACGCCGGAGCTTGTCACCATCGGCGCGGTGATGACGATTTTCCCGATCTTCTTTGCGCTGATCGAGAACGATTTGCGCAAGGTCCTTTGCTATTCGATCAACAACCAGGTCGGGTTCATGGTCTGCGCCATCGGCCTCGGCGCGGTGAACGGCGCGGCCGGCTACGCCTTCGGGAACATCATCTTCGAGGGGCTTTTGTTCATGGCCCTCGGCGCGGCGATGTATCGGACGGGCTCGTCAAAGGCGCTCGACCTCGGCGGGCTTTACAAATTCATGCCGCTGACCATGGCCTTCTGCGTCGTTGGGGCGCTTTCGATTTCGGCCTTTCCGGGAACCCTCGGCTTCGTCACCAAGGGGATCATCATCGACGCGGCGGGCGAGGCGCATCTTCTCGTCATCTGGCTGGTCTTGCTATTCGCCTCGGCGGGGGTCCTCGAGCACGCCGGCATCAAGATCCCGTATTTCACGTTTTTCAACACGAACCATGCGCCGGCGAAGCGCGTCTTCATCGAGGACAAGACCCCGCCGGGCATGATGATCGCCATGGGCGCCTCGGCCGCGCTCTGCCTCGGGCTCGGGCTCTTTCCGGACCCCTTATACGCCCTGATGCCGGACCAGGCGCAGATCGCCGATTATCATCCCTACTCGGCTTATCACGTCGTCGAACAGCTCCAGCTCCTGATCTGGGCCGTCCTGGCGTTCGCCCTCCTCATCGTCCTGAAATGGTACCCTGCGGAGGTTGCGTCGACCAATCTCGACACGGATTGGTTTTACCGCATCCCCGGACGCAGCCTCGTGACATGGTCGGCTGCGATGATCCGCGCGGTCTGGAACGGCGCTTTCGAAATGGCCAAGAGTCGGATCGAGCGCGCGATGGGCCAGATTTACACCGTCCACGGACCGGAAGGACAGCTGGCGCGCTCCTGGCCGATCGGATTTATGGCGCTCTGGACGGCGATCGTGTTAGGCATAGCGCTGCTCGTCGCCTTCGCCGCGTAAGGGCTGCGCGCCGGGTTAAGGTTAAAATCCTTACCCAAACTATACAATCTGAGGGAAAGTTATCTTCCAGTTAGAATTAAACTGTATCATTGTCGACGGGTGATCGGTCCGTTAGCGGATAGTTGTGTTGGAGCCCCGTATGACGATTGAGGGGAGAGGTTGCGGTCTTGCGAGGCTCTATCGCCATCGCATCGCCACGGAGGCCGTCCAGGTCGTGGCGACCGCGACGGGCGTCAGGCCCGTCGAAGTGATGTCGCGACGCCGCGCCAAGGCGCCCGTCGTTTTCGCCCGGCAGCTGGCGATGTATCTGTCGCATGTCGTCGGCCAGATGTCCCTCGGACAGGTGGCCGTCGAATTCGGCCGCGAGCGCACGACTGTCGGCTATTCCTGCCACGCGATCGAGGACCGGCGCGACAGCCCGATTTTCGACGAGCAGATCGAGGCCATGGAGGAAACGCTTCGCGAGCGCCTAACAGCGCTTCTCACGCAGGAGTTGCGCGATACGGCGGAAGGCGGCCTCGAGAAAAAGGCTGCGCTCCTCGCCGCGGGTTAGCCCGCCTCGGCCGCGCGCGCTTCCCGGGCGATCTCGCGGATCGCCTTGTCCATGGCGGCGAGGCCGTTCGAACGCTGCGGCGTCAGGTGATCCTGGAGATCGAGCGGACGCAGCGCCTCTGCGATGTCGACGGCCATGATCTCGTCCGGCGACTTGCCGGAGTAGAGCGCCACCATGACCGCGACGAGGCCGCGGACGATATGGGCGTCGCTGTCGCCCTTCAGGTCGAGCTTCCCGTCGTTCAGGCCTGCGTCCAGCCACACCTGGCTCGCGCAGCCGCGCACCTTGTGGGCGTCGTCGCGCTTGTCTTCGGGATAGGGCTCGAGGTCCCGTCCCAGGTCGATCAGGTATTTGTACCGGTCGTCCCAGTCGTCGAGAAAGGCGAAGTCGTCGAGGATGGCGTCGAAATGCGTCATGCGTTCGAAATAGGACGCCGGGCGCGGCCCTGCAATGTCGGCCGCGCTTTCCGCGCGGATGCGCGCGCAGACGCCGCATGGTCCGGAAATTGCTCGCAGACGCTGGCCGCAGCGGAGCCGAAAGGCATCCGCGGGCGGCTGTCAACGCGTGATGTCGAGGGTCATGTCGCGAGAGGTCGGCGGGACGTTTTTGGAATAGATCCAATTCTGGTCTTCAGCAGGCGGGAGGCGCTCGGTGGACATCTTCAGAATTCCGGTTGCGGGGAGGGGCTGACGCCGATTCGATAGTGTGCAAGTTAAAAAATGTTTGTTATTTTCAGGACGGGTATGGGATCGTCCCGGGCGCGTTTCGACGGATGCGCGGGCGAATGATCGAGGGTTTAAGCGAGGGGGTCGCGTAATGATTACCTGGTGCAGTTTCTCGGCGCGGCGGCGCGCGCCGGGCGATATTGCTTGCTTCCTTAGG
>CAZBOC010000207.1:0-2192 GCA_964493225.1 uncultured Caulobacterales bacterium
CATCGCCCGCGCCGACTTGATCGGCCCGCGATTGAGCGACGCCACCGCGACCGAGGCGTTGTCGATGATCCGGTTGATGATCATGTCCGTCGCTTCCGCATCGACCTCGACCGGGTCGGCGGCGACTTCCGCGATCTTCCAGGCGAGTTGATCCTCGCGTTTCAATTCCTCCTTCGACGGATGGGCGCGAACGGCGTGGGTAATCATGGACGGTTCTCTCCTCATAGAGCCAGCCGGGACGCGCACGGGCGTCCCGACCTCGACAAGGCGCTGATTGCGCGCGTAAATTGGGCCCCTGTGTGCCTCGCCTGCGACACCGTGTCAAAGCCCGGCGGCCGGGCTCGCCGTGTCATATCGCCTCCGGAAAACATCCGCTTGACTGGCGATTCTAGTTGAAAAAGAGGAGCTTGACGACCATCGCGGCGAGGATGGCGAACAGCGTCTTCCTGATGAACGGCGCCCCCTTTGCGACCGCCGTATTCGCGCCGAGATATCCGCCGAGCGCGTTCCCCGCCGCCAGAGCGAGCCCCGCTCGCCATGCGATGTCGACCTGAGATGCGAAAACGCCGAGGGCGACGAAGGAAAAGCACAAGGCGATGAACACTTTGTGCATGTTGACCCGAACCAGGTCGAGGCCCATGACCCGATAGAGGATCGGCATCATCAGAAAGCCGACGGCGACCTGAATGAACCCGCCCCAGAACCCCGCGCCGAGCATGAGCGCGTGGCCGAGAACGAGGTTGCGCGGCTTCGCGTCCCTCGCCGCGTCTGCGGTCTTGCCGTCGCCGCCTGTCGCCATGACGACCATGACGCCGACCATTACGACGGCGAGCGTCCGGTCGAACCACTCCCCTTCAAGGCGCACGCCGACTTGCGCGCCGAAAAACGCCCCGGCCGACGCCGATGCGGCGAGGCTCGCGCTCAATCGGAAATCGGAAAAGCCTTGACGGAAAAACGTTCCTACTGCGGAGATATTCTGGGCGATGATGGCGATCCGGTTCGTGCCGTTCGCGACGGGCCCCGGCATGCCGAGGAACACCATGATCGGCACCGTCAGGAGCGAGCCCCCGCCGGCGAGGACGTTCACCCAGCCGGAGGCGACCCCGGCGAGCGCCAGCAGCGCCAACTGCCAGATTTCCATCGTCAGGCCCCTCCCAGGAACATGCCGGCCGCGCGGACCCGCTGATCGGGTCCTTCATGTTCGCTATCGCCGGCGAGCGCAATCGCAAGCCCCCGTCGAACGGCGCCCCGTCGGCGATCACGACGCCGTGCGGGCCGTTTCCGGCGGCGACGACATCAGATAACCTCGAAAGATGGAGGTGCGTCGATGAAAGCGCTGATCAAGGCCAGGCCCGAGGAAGGCATCTGGATGGCCGACGTTGCGCGGCCTGAAATCGGGCCGAACGACGTTCTCATCAAGGTGAAACGGACCGCAATCTGCGGAACCGACATCCACATCTACAACTGGGACGAATGGGCGCGCAAAACGATCCCCGTGCCAATGGCCGTGGGCCACGAATTTTCCGGCGAGGTCGTCGAGATCGGTTCGGAGGTCCATCCCGAGCACTCCAAGCTGAAGATCGGCGACCGCGTCTCGGCGGAAGGCCATGTCACTTGCGGCTATTGCCGCAACTGTCGCGCCGGCAAGCGGCATCTGTGCCGCAACACCGAAGGCGTCGGCGTCAACCGGCCGGGAGCGTTCGCGGAGTATGTGAGCGTTCCGGCCTTCAATCTATACAAGCTTCCCGACGACATTTCCGACGATCTCGGCGCGATTTTCGACCCCTTCGGAAACGCGGTTCACACGACCCTCGCCTTCGATCTCGTCGGCGAAGACGTTCTCATCACCGGCGCGGGGCCGATCGGCGTCATGGCGGCGGCTGTCGCGCGCTTTGTCGGCGCCCGCCACGTCGTCATCACCGATGTCAACGACTACCGCCTCGACCTCGCACGGCGCATGGGCGCGAGCCGCGCCGTCAACGTCGAGCGCGAAAACCTGCATGACGTCATGGCCGACCTCGGCATGACGGAGGGCTTCGACGTCGGCCTCGAGATGTCGGGCGTTCCCGCCGCCTTCGGCGCGATGCTCGAGACCATGAACCACGGCGGCAAGATCGCCATGCTCGGCATCATGCCTTCGGGCGCCGGCGCGGACTGGGAGAAGGTTATTTTCAAGGGGCTCGAGATCAAGG
>CAZBOC010000207.1:2202-5432 GCA_964493225.1 uncultured Caulobacterales bacterium
CATGTTCGAGACCTGGTACAAGATGGGCGCGCTCCTGCAGGCCGGTCTTGATCTCGACCCCGTAATGACCCACCGTTTCCCTGCTGACGAATTCCAGGCCGGCTTCGACGTCATGCGCTCCGGCCAGTCCGGCAAGATCATTCTGGAATGGTGACGCCGGGCGCGCAGCTCCAGGTAGCGCGCGGCGAGGCGCGTCTTCCCTGATTAGGAGAAATCGAACCAATCCCGGCCCGGCTGGGCGATTTTCCGCCGCGACCGCCCGGATTTGGTCCAGTTTTTGCGCTATACTCTCGCCGAGTTGAGTCGTTTGCGGAGCCTTCGTTCTTGGTCAGCGCCGTTAAGATCGCCATCGGCGTGTTCGGTCTCATTCTTATGGGACTTGTCTTCATTCACGGCGCGGATGCGCCGCAGGCGGTCGAACGCCGGATCGCGCAGGCCGCGGAAACGGTGCGCGCGGAAGCCGGCGCCGATTGGGCGGAAATCGCCGTCGACGGAAGACATGTCCGCGTCTCCGGCGCGGCCCCCTCCGAGGAAGCCGCCGAGGCGTTTCTCCAGACCCTGCGCGAGCGCGGCCAGCGCGACAACATGTTGTTCGGACCCGGCGCGGTCCTATCGGCCGAGGACGTACGCGTCGCGGACGCCCTCCCCCGGGCCGCGATCGATGCA
The DNA here is from genome assembly GCA_964493225.1 of uncultured Caulobacterales bacterium. Classification (GTDB taxonomy): domain Bacteria; phylum Pseudomonadota; class Alphaproteobacteria; order Caulobacterales; family Parvularculaceae; genus JAJFFW01. The sequence continues at coordinate 2,869 of CAZBOC010000207.1, forward strand.
CCGGGCCCGGAGCTTCCGCAGCCGGAGCGATTGGTCTGGCGCGCCGCCTACAAGGACGGCGCCGTCACGCTCACGGGCGCGGCTCCGAGCGAAACGGCGAGGAGCCTCCTCGCCGCGACGGCGGCCGAGCGCTTTCCGGGCGCCGAATTGCGCGACGCGTCCACCCTCGCCGAGAGCGCCCAGGACGGCGCCTGGCTCGCCGCCGCCGGGGCTGGCCTGACCGCCCTCGCCGCGCTGGAAAACGGCGAGCTCGCCGCAGTCGGCGAACGTTTCACGCTGGAGGGCCTCGCCCCGGACGAATATAGCGCGGAGCGCGCGACGACCCTCCTGTGTACGCTGCCGGAGCCTTTCACCGGCTCTGCGAAAATCCGTGTAAGGCCGAAACCGCCGCAACCGGCGGCCCCCTCTCCAGCGCCGGCCGCGAAACCTTCGGCGCAAGAGCGCGCCCGGCAATGCCAGTCGCGGATCGACGCAAAGATGGCCGGCGGCCAGATCGAATTCGCCAGCGGCGAAACGTCAATCGAGGCGGCCAGTCTCGAGCTTCTGGAGGCGATCGCCGCAGATGTTGTCGGCTGCGCGGACTTCAGCCTGATCATCAGCGGACACACGGATTCATCGGGCGATGCGCGGGACAATCTTGAACTCAGCGCGGAACGCGCCCAGGCCGTGAAATCCTTCCTCATGGCTCAGGGCGTCGATGAAAACCAGCTGATCCCGGTCGGTTACGGAGAAACGCGACCGATCGTCTCGAACGAGACGCCGGACGGGCGCGCCCGCAACCGGCGCATCGAATTCACCGTCGCGCTCACCGAGAGGGACCCGTAAGCCCGTGTCGACATCAACAACAGATCGAAGGAGGCGGCGATGCTCTGGCTGATCGCCCAAATGTGGCTTCTTCTTTTCTCCGCCTTCGCCCTTGGTCTCGCCGTCGGGTGGTGGATCTGGCGCGCCCCGAACCGCGCCGTGAAACGCGAGGAGACCCGCCGAGGCGCTCCGGTCGTGACCGGGACGCTCGACACCGAGGAGAAGGAGGCGGCTCCGGTCCGACGCAGGGCCGGCGCGACCGCCTCGGGCCGCCGCGAGGAATGGGACGACTTGACCCAGATCGACGGCGTCGACGCCACCATGGAGAAGACGCTAAACCGGCTAGGCGTCTACTACCTTTACCAGGTCGCGGACTGGGGGCCGGCGCGCATCCGGTGGATTGAGGAGAAGATCGGCCAGAGCGGCCGCGTCGAACGCGAGGGCTGGGTGGCCCAGGCGCGTTCGCTCCGCCTTCAAACCCAGTACGAACTAAGCTGAGGCGAGCGGATCGGGTCCGTGGGCGTTTTCGCCCGCCCGCCCGCGCAGGAAACCCAGTTCGACCAGCGACCATATTCCAACGCCGATTGATACGAGATTCACTGCGTTTCCAAGGGCGTTGTATTGAAAACCCTCGACCTCCTGGCCGAAAACGATTTGCGTGCCGACGGAGCCGGCGAGACCCAGCATCGTCAGGAGCGAAAGCAGAATCGACGGTCCGATGAACACCCAGAACAGGGTCTCCGGACGGTCGCGGTCATGCAGCCGTTTGAGCGTGAGCGAGCGATAGGGGACGAACGCGACCGCCAGGATCACGAGCGAGGACAGGCCGACGCCGAAGGACGAATTGCTCAGTCCTGTGAACGCCATGACGACGCCGAAGACAAGGCCGAAAACGAACATGATGACGACCAGCCCGATCGTGCCGAGCCACCAGGTCTTGCGATTGATGCGCCCTTCGGCGCTCGTGTAAAGCTCAACGAAATCCACCGATCGTCTCCCTGTTTGCTTCGCGAACCTAACTTGAGTTCGGCCGCCGCAGCAAATATCAATCGGCGACGCTACAGTGAAAAGAAAGCCTCGCCGCCCATGATCCCCCGTTACACGCGCGCCGACATGGCCGACATCTGGTCGCCACACACGAAGTTCCGGATCTGGTTCGAAATCGAGGCGCACGCCGCCGACAAGTTGGCCGAACTCGGCGTGATCCCGGCCGAGGCGGCGCGGGCGGTCTGGGAAAAGGCGGGCGAAGCCCGGTTTGACGTCGAGCGGATCGACGCCATCGAGGCGGAGGTCAAACACGACGTCATCGCGTTTCTGACCCACCTCGCTGAAATCGTCGGACCGGAGGCGCGCTTCGTGCACCAGGGCATGACGTCCTCGGATGTTCTCGATACATGCCTATCGGTGCAGCTCACGCGGGCGAGCGACCTCCTGATCGCCGGCGTCGACCGCGTCCGCGCGGCGCTAAAGGCGCGCGCCTTTGAACACAGGCAGACGCTGTGCGTCGGTCGCAGCCACGGGATTCACGCCGAACCGACGACGATGGGTCTCAAATTCGCAGGCTTCTTCGCCGAGTTCGACCGCGCCAGGGCGCGGCTTATTGCGGCGCGGAAGGAGATCGCCGTCTGCGCGATTTCGGGAGCCGTCGGCACCTTCGCCAATGTCGATCCGGCTGTTGAAGCATACGTCGCCGAAAAACTGGATCTCGCGGTCGAACCGGTCTCCACGCAGGTTATCCCTCGCGACCGCCACGCGGCCTT
>CAZBOC010000208.1:0-5429 GCA_964493225.1 uncultured Caulobacterales bacterium
ATTTTGCGCCCCGGCCCCCCTTCCTCCTGGGCGCGCGCCCCCGCGCCGACGGCCGCGAGGGCGGCCGCGCCGAGAAGGGCCCGTTTCATGGTCCTGGCGATCGTCGTCAATTGAAGGCGTCCTCCGGCGAGAGGCTGATAACAAGGGGCACCTGCGCGCCGTTTCGCTCCACGACGATGCGCACGGTGTCTTTTCCGGCTAATTCCGGCAAGAGGTCGCCAATATCAGATACCGGTCTGTTTTCAACACTGACGACAAGGTCCCCGTCCTGAAGTCCGGCGTTGGCGAAAGCCTCGCCGTCTGCTTTGGCGTATATGGCGAGGCCGATCACGCCGTCGCGGCCGACCTGGGGCTCGAAACGAACGAGGTCCATGATTGAGGCCGGGGCTTTCGCGCCGCCCGTGCGGGGGCCCTCGACCGGCGTTGAAGCGGCGCCGTCGGACGGCGAAGGTTCGCCGGCGCGGCTCCGCGCCGCCGCAGCCCCATCGGCGTTCGTCCCGCTCCTGATCGCCGGCGCCGGGGGCGTGCGCGCGGGCCTGACGCCGGGCGCCTGGTCGATGAATTCCTTCGGCAGCTTCAGGGATTCAATGACCCCGTTGCGGTTGATCGTCACCTGATTGGCGTAGATCGCCTCAAGCGTGACCCCGCCCGTGATCTCGTCCCCCACGCGGTAGACGATCTGTCTGCCGCCGGACTTGCTGATATAGGCGGTCTCGCCCCAGGCTCCGTGGAGTCGAAGGTCGAGCGTGGTCTCCCGGACTTCGTCGGGTTGTTGCGCCGCTGCGGCTGACGTCGCGGCCGCGGGCATAGTGGTGAACGGGTTACTCGCCGCGCCGTCCTCGCCAGTCGCGACCGGCCTGATAACAGCCGGCGGTCCGTCCGGTACGGGCAGCGGCGCGAAGATGAGCCAGAAAAGCCTCGCCGAAAGGACCGCCACGGCCGCGAGCAGCACGAGTTCAAGAATGCGCGGCGCCGGACCGAAATCACCGAACGATTTGCGACGGGCGAAGCCCTTCGGCAGGCTGCTCAACGCCGCGCGCAGACCGCCCGATCGGGCGACCGGCCGGACCACCGCGTCTTCTTCAATAGCCGCCAAGCTTCGCCTCTGCGTGTTTCCGCCTGCGTGTTGTAGAAGCTTATTTTACCAAGGCAATCCTACCAAAGCGTATTCCGCGCGCGTACTGGTCGGACGCCTCCAGAGCAGAGTTAACATCCGCTCCGACCGGCGCAAACTCAACGATTGCCCAAGGCGACGCCGACGGGCGAGGAAAAGAACATGGGAGATCGATTTCTTGGCTGAGATCCGCGCAACGCCTTCCGCGGGAAATCGCCCGTGATCGCCTCCGAGTTGACGATAATCGCCTTCGCCGGCGCGTTCGGGTTGATTTTCGGAAGCTTTCTCAACGTCGTCATCCACCGCGGACCCGCGCTTTGGGGCCTGGTCGAAGAGAACTCCGGGCGCCACGGGGGCCTCGCGCACCCGCGTTCCTACTGCCCGGCATGCGGCGCGACGCTGCGGGCGGGAAACCTGGTCCCGATCGTCAGCTATCTCGCGCAGCGCGGTCGATGCGCCCGGTGCGGGGCCGCGATCCCGGCGCGCTATCCGCTTGTTGAGACCGCCGGGGCGGGCGCGCTCATCGCCGCCTATCTCATTCACGGGGTCTCTGCGGACGCCGCGATCCTTTCGGTCTTCTTTCTGGCGCTGATCGCGCTCGCCGGGATCGACGCGGAGACAGGCTACCTGCCCGACGCGATTACGTTGCCGTTGATCGCCGGCGGCGTCGTCGCAAATATCGGCGACCGTTTCGCCCCGCTCGGCGCATCCGTGATCGGGGCTGCCGCAGGCTATCTTTCGTTTTGGCTGGTCGGAGAAGCCTTTCATCGCTTGAGAGGACGCGAGGGCCTCGGCATGGGAGACGCCAAACTCCTCGCCGGGATCGGAGCTTGGGGCGGGTGGACGGTCCTCGCCCCATGCGTGTTCGTCGCCGCGTTCCTCGCCCTTCTCGGCGTCGGCGCGGCGATGCTTTCAGGCCGCAAGGTGAGCCGCGAGACGGAAATTCCGTTCGGACCCGCACTGGCCGTCGCCGGCGCGCTCGCAGTCGGGGCGGTGAGCGCAGGGCTGGACCTCGCGCTTGCCTTCGCGCCGGCGCCGGTCGTGCGCTGACATCCCCTAGCGACCTTTGAAGACGGGCTTGCGTTTCTCCATGAGAGCGGCGACGCCCTCGCGACAGTCTTCCGTTGCGATCGCAGTGCGCTGCAGGAACGCTTCAAAAGCGGCGGCGTTCGAAAGGCCGTCCTGGGCGGCGGCGCGGAAGGCGCGCTTCGTGAGCGCATTCGCAACAGGCGCCCGCTCGCAGAGCGAGGCGGCCCAGTCGAGCGCGGTCGCGGCCGTCTCGTCCGTCGGAACGACGCGATTGACGAGGCCGAGCTCGGAACAGCGATCAGCCCCCAGTTTCTGAGCTTCGATTGCGATTTCATAGGCCCGGGCGTAGCCGATCTCCTTGGTCAGGAGCCATGAAAGCCCGCCGTCCGGCACCAGGCCGATATTGGCGAAAGCCGGCATCAGATAGGCGTCCGCAGACATGACGCGCAGATCGCAGGTCAGGGCGAGCGTCATGCCGATCCCGGCCGCAGGACCATTGATCGCCGCGACGACCGGTTTTTCGCATGTTCTTATAACGGCGAGAAACCCGGCATACTCCGCATTGAGAATATCTTCCGTGTTGCGACCGCTGGACATATCGGTGACGTCGGCCCCGGCGCAGAATCCGCGCCCCTCGCCGGTCAGCACGACCGCTCTCGCCGCGCGGTCCGAGGAGGCCGTGGCGACGGCGTCGAGCAGGTCGGCGCGCATCGCCGCGTTGACTGCATTCAGCGCGTCCGGCCTGTTCAGCGTGATCAATGCGACGGCGTTGGAATGCATCTCGTATTTTATAGTCATGGGGCCTCTCCTCGGTGTTTGCCGCTCGGTCCCATCATCGCGCCGCGGCGTCCCGCCGCAAGAAGGAGATGCAGCCCGCGCCTGTTTTTCGAGCACCCGCGCCGGGAGCGCAAGCCCGCCTCAGTCTTTCGGCGGTTGGTGTTCGGCGCCGCGCGTCTTCAGCCAGCGAACCATCTCGTCGCGACCCTTGCGCTCGGCCTCGCTCAAGGGCGAGCGATAAGGCCCGCCCGGGTCGTCGATCGGCGTCTTTACGGTGAGCGAGACATCGGCGCCGGCGGCGACAAGGATCTCCGCCACGTCGATATGGCCGGCCTGTACGGCGTTGATGAGCGGGGTTTCGTCGCGAAAGACGTATCCGTCGGGGTCGGCGCCGGCGGCGATCAGCCGCCGGACGACTTCAGTCTCGCCGCGCAGAGCGGCGGCGATCAGCGGGTTGCCGTCGCGCGGAACCGCGATGTCGGGATCCGCCCCGGCCTTGAGGAGAAGCTCGAGGATTTGGATTTCGCCCGCGCCGGCCGCCGCAATGAGCGGCGCGCCGTCGCCACTGGCGCCGCGATCGGGATCGGCGCCGGCGTCGAGCAGCATGCGGACCATTTCTCGTTCTCCTCGCCGCGCGGCCGCGATCAGGGGCGCGCCGTCTCCCGGCGAGACGATATTCGGATCCGCTCCCGCGTCCAAAAGGCGCCGCACGATCTTGGCCTCGCCGCTTCTGACAGCCCCGATGAGCGGGGTCCCGTCGCCGGGCGCGCGGCCATTCGGATCCGCGCCTTCGGCGAGGAGCCGTTTGACGCTGTCTTCATCGCCGCGCCGCGCGGCGCGGTAAAGCGCGTCGTCCGCCGCTGTCGCGCCCCGGGTCTGAGCCAGCGCGAGCGCGGTCTCGCCTTCCAGAAAGCTGATCTCCAGAGGACCGGCCGAACCGACCTGGGGCGCCCAGAGGACCGACAGAAGCGACAGGCCGGCCAGAATCGCCGGGAGATTCGCGACCGCGCGCCGCGCCTTCAACGCTTCGCCGTCGACGAGCCTGCGCAGGCGGTCCGCAAGGGCTGATCCCCGGCTCGCAACCGGCAGGGACAACGCCGGCCCGCCCTTTGCGATCAGCGCGCGCTCGGCGACGTCGACGAGCGCCGCGGCGAGCCTCTCCGGCGCGCCGGTCCGCTGCGCAGCTTGCGCGTCGCAAAGCGCCTCGCGGCTGCGGACAATCATCGGCCTCAGAAAATATAGCGGCCCGGCCCACCAGAAAATCGCCGTCACGACGCGCGCGGCAAGTTCGATGTGCGGATCGCGCCGGCGCCAGTGCGCGATTTCATGTTCAAGAACCGGCGCGGCCGCCGCGTCCAACGGGAAATCGTCCGGGAGCAAAATGACCGGCCTGAAGACGCCGCCGAGCATGGGCGAGGCGATCGCCGGTGAGAGACGGATTTCGATCGCCCGGGAAAGGACTATTCCGGACGGCGGGCGCGCGGGCGTCGCGCCGGCGCGAAGTCGCGCGAAAAGGCGCGCGTCGCGCGCAAGCCGCGCAAGCATGAAGACGGCGCCGACGATCCACAAGCTGACAAAAGCCGTCGCAAGGCCCGCGGGAACCTTCGCCGTCGTCGGCGGCGGCGCTGCACCTGTCGGCGCCGCAACGGCGCCGGCGGTTGGCGAAAGCGGCGCGCCGACGGTCTCCGGGCGCGCCGGATAGGGATCCGATGCCGCGTTCGCGCCCCAGCCGAGCGCCAAGCCCTGGCTGTCGCCGACGCTGGACGGCGTGAATGTCAGGAGAAAGAGGACCGGAGTCAGGAAAATGACGGCGACGGCGAGATCGTGGCGTTCCTTCAGAAAACGCGCCGGCGCCATGCGGTTGAAGACGAGGGCGAGCGCGGCCAGCATGGCCGTCTCCGCGACCGTCGCCCCAGCGGCGGTCAGGATCAGATCGGAATTCATGTCTTTTCTCCATCTCTTCGGCGTTCGAGGAGCGCGGCGCGCAAGGCCTCCACATCTTCCAGCGTAAGCTGGTCCTCGTCGACGAGGTGTTGCGCGAGGCGTTTCGGGGACCCGTCAAAGAGCGCCTTGACGACCGAACCGAGCGCGCGCGCGCGAGCGCCCCGCTTGGAAAGCAAGGGCCGGTAAATGTGGGCCCGCCCCTCCTTGCGGAAGGTCACGTAGCCTTTTTCCGTCATGATGCGGATCGTCGTCAGAACGGTCGTATAGGCGAGCGCATGGGCGGTGAGCGCGTCGGTGAGCTCGCGCACGCTCGCCTCTCCACGGTCCCAGAGAACGGCCATGATCCGGCGTTCGGCGTCGGTCAGGTCTGGAGTGGTCGCGCGCGGCATCAACTAATTCCTTAGTAGTTGATCTTTCCTCTCACGCTCAGCGTCGCTCGTCAACTAATTTCTTAGTAGGAAGGAAAACCGCCCGCCTCAGACGATCTTCGTGTCGTGCCGCCCCCAATAGCGGTCCTTCAAGAGGCGCTTGTAGAGCTTGCCCGTCGGCAGGCGCGGCAGTTCCG
>CAZBOC010000209.1:0-5421 GCA_964493225.1 uncultured Caulobacterales bacterium
CCGTTTCCGCTAAACTAAACCCGTACGGGCCGCGTCCGTTTAGCACCTAAAAACACTGGGCGCCTACGGCGTCGCCCCGGCGGATGCAGGCGCTCCGGAGGCGGAGGAATTCGTGCTGCCCGAGCCGAAAATCGACGCGCATGGCCGCTCCTATGCGACGGGCAAGCGGAAGACCGCCGTGGCGCGTGTTTGGATCAAGCCGGGCCCCGGACGCATCACGGTCAACAAAAAGGACCATACGGAATATTTCGGTCGCGCGGTCCTGCAGATGATCATCAAGCAGCCGCTCGTCGCCGCCGACCGCAACAACCAGTTCGACGTCATTTGCACCGTGACCGGCTCGGGCCCCTCCGGTCAGGCGGGGGCCGTGCGCCACGGCATCGCACGCGCGTTGACCTATTACGAACCGGAGCTGCGCGGCCTTCTGAAAAAGGGCGGATTCCTGACCCGCGACAGCCGCGTCGTCGAGCGAAAGAAATACGGCCGGAAAAAAGCCCGCCGCTCGTTCCAGTTCTCCAAACGCTAGGCCAGTTCTCCAAACGCCAGGCCAGTTCTCAAAACGCAAGGGGAGGGGTCCGCGGGTTCCAAGGCTCGGGTCTCAACGCTGCTGAGCGAGACCGGCGAGCGAACGCCGCCGCGATCGTATCGCGTCGCGCGCCCCCGCATTCCCCGCGGCGAGGCGCCGCCGTCATCGCGCCGGACCGAAGCGTCCCGGCGAGATACGAACCGCTTTTGAATTTGACTCGTCAAATTCAGGGTTTGCGCGCATAAGCTCGGGCGCGCCCTGGCGTCTTTTAGCGCGCTTGCCGACGGTCCGAAGGTCTTTTCTTGGGGCCGTTGGTATTAGAAGCGATGCGTCGCGGCTTCAGTCAGGCTCATCGTTCCCGCGCGCCGGCGCGTCGCCGCCGTCGTTCGCCGATGCGTTAACCCGGCGCGGCGCCTTGGTGAGCAGTTCTTCCAGATCGATCGCCTCCTCGCCGCGCAGCTTGCGAAAGAGCTGTTCAGCCCTGATGCTGCGCGTTCTTGGCGTCGCGCCCAGTTTTAGAAAGAGGTCCGTGGTCGACAGGTTCATTCGGCCCATGGTCTGATCCCCGCTTCAACGCGCCGGTTCCCCCCGGCGTCCGTGATTATGGCTTGACCCAGCCGAGACTGATTCGAATTGGTTAACAACCTGTTAACGCGGCCTCGCGCGCCAGGGGGACGGTGACGCGTTTTCCGGGACCCGGAGGCGGGCGGGAGAACGCGCCGTTCAAGCCTTCACCTTCACATAGGAGCCGGGCGCGTCCTCGATGGCGATGAGGCCGCCCTCGCCGGGGATGCGGGCGTCGACCTTGTCGGGGCTGATCTCGTTCAGCCAGTCCATCCAGTATTCCCACCACGAGCCGGGGTGCTTTTCGGCGCTTCCCTTCCACTCATCGAGGGTTTCCGGCAGGGCCGCATTGACCGAGTGGTGGTATTTCTTCCTGGACGGATGATTGACGACGCCCGCGATATGACCTGAGCCGGCGAGCATGTACTGGACCTTGTCGCCGCCGAACAGGCGCGCCGTGCGGTAGATGGAGTTGGCGGGCGCGATATGGTCGGTTTCGCCGGCCTGCATGAAGATCGGGATAGTGACCTTGCCGAGGTCGAGACGCTCGCCTTCCATCTCCATTTCGCCTTTGGCGAGGCGGTTATGCTGATAGAATTCGCGCAGGTAGAACAGATGCACCAGTTTCGGCATGCGTGTCGCGTCTGAATTCCAGAACAGAAGATCGAACTTCGCGGGATCCTTGCCCTTCATGTAATTGTCGATGACGAAGGACCATATCAGGTCGTTCGAGCGCAGCATGTTGAAGGTCGTCGCCATGGCGCGGCCCGAAAGGACGCCGCCGGCCGCGTCCATCTGTTGCTCCAGCGCATCGAGCTGAGCGTCGTCGACGAAAAGGAGAAGGTCGCCCGCCTCGGTGAAGTCCGCCTGGGCCGTGAAAAAAGTCGCCGACCTGATTCGGTCGTCCTTGCGTTCCGCCATGAGGGCGAGGGCGGTCGCGAGCATGGTCCCGCCAATGCAATAGCCGATGGCGTCGACCTCGCGCTCGCCGACGGCGTCCTTGACGGCGTCGAGGGCGGCGAAAAGGCCTTGATTGATGTAGTCATAGAAGGTCTTGTGGCGAAGCTCCGGACCCGGATTGACCCAGGAAACGAGAAAGACCGTCCGGCCCTGGTCCACCATCCATTTGATGAACGAGTTCTGCGGCTGCAGATCAAGTATGTAGAACTTGTTGATCCAGGGCGGGAAAATCAGGAGCGGGCGCTTGGCGACCTTCTCGGTCGTCGGCGCGTACTGGATGAGCTGCATGATCTCGTTCTGGAAGACGACCTTGCCGGGCGTCGTCGCGACGTTCTCCCCGAGCTTGAAATGGTCGAGGTCGGCCTGGCGAATGGCGAGTTCGCCGTGGCCCCGGTCGATGTCCTCCAGGAGATTTCGGAACCCCTTCAGGAGATTGTCCCCCTTGCTCTCGATGGTCGCTTCGACAACTTCGGGGTTCAGGGTCGGGAAGTTCGACGGCGCGATGGCGTCGAGGAATTGCTGGGAGTAGAACTCCGCGCGGCGTTTGTCGTGGTCGTCGTCGAAATCCAGTTCGCGCACCGTCGAGGTCAGCCAGTTCGCATAGGTGAGATAGGATTGCTTGACGAAGTCGAGCATCGGGTTTTCGTTCCAGGACGGATGGGCGAAGCGCTTGTCGCCGGGGTCCGGGACCACGGCCGGCTTGACCTTCTCCCCGGCCATGCGCCGCGACATGGACGCCATCATTTTGGCGTAGTCGCCCCAGAGCTTGAACTGGCGCTGCATCACGGTGCCCGGGTCGGCGGCCAGGCCGTTCATGGTCTCCTGGAACGCTTCTCCGAGATTGAGGGGATCGGCGGGCGCTTCGCCGCGCGCAACCCTCAGCTCCGGATGATGCGTGAAGAATTCGCGCAGGACCTCCTGGCTCTTGCCGGAGATGTCGACGAGGTATTCCGACAGGGCGTCGAAATCCTCAAGGAGCGCCCTCGGCGCATCCGGGCTCTCCCCACCGTCGCCCGGAGCGCCTTTCGCTTCGGCCTGCGACTTGTCAGCGTCCGGCGCATTTGTGGCGGCGTTTTCCGCACCGGCGGTCCGCGTCTTTGCGTTTTCCGGTCCGGCGTTCGCGGTCTCCGGCGGATCGCTTTCGTTTTTTTTCGGGTCTGCGTCGGACGTCGGCGTCGGGTGCTGTTCGGCTTGCGTCATGGCCCCAATCGGATGTTAAGTGCAGATCCGAGGTATATAGAGTGGCGGGCCCATGGGTGTAAAATCTTATCTGCTGCTGGCCGCCCTCTGCGCATGGTTTTGCCCGGGGTGCGAAACGGCCAAGCGCCTCGCGCCGCCTGGCTTCATCAAATATGAGGACATCGCAGGGGACGAACCCGTCAATCCGGCGATCAAGGCGCGCATCGACGAGCGCCGCCGCGAAGGCGACGGCGCGTTCCCGGTCCTGTCGGAACAAAACCGCGAGAAGCCCGGACCGCCCGACAGGGCCGGGCTCGCCGAGTTCCGCGCGGAACTGACGGCCGCCGGCGAAAGCCTCGCCCTTGCGGCGGACACCGATCGCGCCCGGGCGGAGGCGACCGAGACCGAGGCGGCGGCGGCCCTGGAGGAACAACGCCGCGAACTTGAAGCCGACATCGCCGACCAGCGGCGCAAGGCCGCCGCCGAACGCGCAAGCCGGCCGCGCTAGGGCGCCGCGCAAGCGGTCCCGGGACCCTGAAACCGAACGCCGACAACTATGCCGAGTACAGAAGAATTCTATCGTATCAAACGCCTGCCGCCCTACGTTTTCGAGGAGGTCAACGCGCTGAAGGCGAAGCTCCGCGCGGAAGGCCGCGACGTCATCGATTTCGGGATGGGCAATCCCGACATGCCGACGCCGCCGCATATCGTGGAGAAGCTGATCGAGACGGCGACGAAACCGAAGACGAACCGCTATTCCGCCTCCAAGGGCGTGCCGGGTCTGAGGCGCTCGATCGTGCGCTATTACGCGCGGCGCTTCGACGTCAGGCTTGATCCGGATACGGAGGTCGTCGCGACGCTCGGCTCGAAGGAAGGCTTTGCAATCCTCGCCCAGGCGATCACCGCGCCGGGGGACGTGATCCTCGCGCCGAACCCGGCCTATCCGATCCACGCCTATGGCTTCATCATCGCCGGCGGCGTCATCCGGGCGATCCCGGCGCCGAGCCCGGAGGACTATCTTTCCGGCGTCGCGCGGGCGGCCGCCAATATCTCCCCGGCGCCGACGGCGATGGTCCTGAACTATCCCTCGAATCCGACGGCGCACACGGTCGATCTCGATTTCTACAAGGCCGCGGTCGCGCTCGCCAAAGCCCATGACCTCTGGATCCTCTCCGACCTCGCCTATTCGGAGATCTATTTCGGCGCGCCGAGCCCTTCGATCCTCGAGGTCGAGGGGGCCAAGGATATCGCCGTCGAGGTGAATTCGCTCTCCAAGACCTATTCCATGGCCGGCTGGCGGGTCGGCATGGCGGTGGGGAACGCGCGTCTGATCGCGGCGCTCGCAAGGGTGAAATCCTATCTCGACTACGGCGCTTTCACCCCGATCCAGGTCGCCGCCGCCGCCGCCCTCGACGGCCCCCAGGACTGCGTCGACGAGATCCGCGCGATCTACAGGAGCCGCCGCGACGCGCTGGTTGAAAGTTTCGAACGGGCCGGCTGGGCGATCCCTGTTCCCGACGCGTCCATGTTCGCCTGGGCCCCGATCCCGGAGCGATACCGCGCGCTCGGCTCGGTCGGCTTCGCCAAGAAACTGATGGAGGAGGCCGACGTCGCCGTCGCGCCGGGCCTCGGCTTCGGCGAGGAAGGGGAGGGGTTCGTGCGCATCGGGCTCGTGGAAAACGAACAGCGCATCCGCCAGGCGGCGCGCAATGTCAAGAAGATGCTGGAACGGATGAACGCCTGAGGCTGCGTTCAAATCTTTTTTCGTATTTGGAATAAGAGGATCGCTATGCGGACGATGTCGCTGGAACCGCGCGCCTTGCGCGTCGCCATGACCGCGCTGCTGGCGGGGACGGGGCTCGTGCATCTCGCTTTGGCGGCGACCGGCGAGGGGCCGACGCGCATCCCCGTCGGGATCTTCGGTGCGATTTATCTCGGCGTCGGATTGTGGATGCGGCCCGCCGCGGGGACGACGAAGGCCCCGGTCCGCGCGGGCGCGATCGCCTGCGCCGTCGGGTTCGTCCTCGGGACCGGATCGGCGATCGCGAGCGGCGGCACGCCTCTCGGTTGGGTTCTGCTCGCGGTGGACGTCGCTGTGGTTGCGTCGGGACTCTTTTGGTTCCGCACGATGCAAGCCGCCTGAAAAAAGTGAACGAATGCGGCGATGCAGCAATGCGATCGGCGTTTGACAG
>CAZBOC010000210.1:0-5415 GCA_964493225.1 uncultured Caulobacterales bacterium
AGCCTCGATCTGGGGATCGAGTGGGGCGACGTCGACCTCGTCCTCCAGATCGGCGCGCCGAAGGGCGCGAGCCTCCTGACCCAGCGCATCGGGCGGGCCAATCACCGCATGAACGAGCCGAGCCGGGCGCTTCTCGTGCCGTCAAACCGGCTTGAAGTGCTCGAATGCTACGCCGCCAAGGATGCGATCGAAGAGGGCGCGCTTGACGGCGCGCCGCCGAGAGCCGGGGCCCTCGACGTCCTCTGCCAGCACGTCATGGGCATGGCCTGCGCCGAACCCTTCGACCCGGACGATCTCTTCGCGGAAGTGAAATCCGTTTCTCTTTATGCGGACCTGCCGCGCGAGACGTTCGACGAGGCGCTCGACTTCGTTGCGACCGGCGGTTGCGCGCTGCGCCGCTATGACCGATACAGGCGCATCGTGCAGACGAAGGAGGGGCTGTACCGGGTTCGCAACGCCAAAGTCGCGCAAAGCTATCGCATGAATGTCGGCGCCATCGTCGAGGCGACGGCGCTGAACGTCCGCCTCGTGAGCAAAAAGGGCCCGAAACGGCCGGGCCGCGTTCTCGGCACGATCGAGGAATGGCTGGTCGAGCACATGGCGCTGGGCGATACGTTTCTGTTCGCGGGCGAAGTCCTCCGCCTTGAAGGCGTCGACGGCGTCGACTGCCTCGTCTCGAAGGCGGCCGGAGAACAGCCGCGCGTGCCGTCCTGGGCGGGCGGCAAGTTTCCGCTCTCGACCCACCTCGCCGGCCGCGTGCGCGCCATGATCCATGATCCGGCGCGCTGGGCCAGCCTGCCGGAACCGGTCCAGGATTGGCTGTCCGTGCAAAGAGAGGTTTCCCTCGTCCCCGATCCGGACGAGCTTCTCGTCGAGACGTTTCCCAACATGGGCCGGCACTTTCTCGTCTGCTATCCCTTCGACGGCCAGCTCGCCCACCAGACCCTCGGCACGCTTCTGACCCGCCGGCTCGAACGGCTCGGCAAGCAGCCCTTCGGTTTCGTCGGCGGCGAATACGCGCTTTCCGTCTGGGGACGGAAGGATATGTCCGACGTCGACATGGCCGCGCTTTTCTCCGAAGACATGCTCGGCGACGACCTTGAGGAATGGCTGCAGCAGTCGATCCTCATGAAGCGCACCTTCCGCAATTGCGCCGTCATCGCCGGCCTTATCGAGCGGCGCTTTCCCGGCCAGGAGAAAACCGGGCGCCAGGTCACCTTCTCAGCCGATCTTGTCTACGACGTTCTGAAAGAACACGACCCGGAGCATATTCTCCTCAAGGCCGCCTGGGATGACGCGGCGGGCGGCTTTCTCGACCTTAAACGGCTCTCGGATCTTCTCGCGCGCGTGCGCGGGCGCGTGAATCATGTTTCCCTCGACCGCGTCTCGCCCATGGCCGTGCCGGTAATGCTGGAGATCAACCGCGAGGCGGTTCAGGGCGAGGCGCAGGAAGCGATGCTGAAGGAGGCCTCCGAGGCGCTGATAGCGGAGGCGATGCGGCGGTGAGCAGCAAATCACGTATAAAGATCAATGGCGAGATGCTGGTCCCGCATCCCATGGGCGCTCTTTTCTGGCCGGCGCGCGAGACGCTGATCGTCGCCGATCTGCATTTCGAGAAAGGCTCCTCCTTCGCGCGCAAGGGCGTCATGCTGCCGCCCTACGACACGCGAACGACGCTGAAGCGACTGGAAGCGCTGTGCCGGGAATATCGTCCGGCGAGGGTGATCTCGCTCGGCGACGCCTTCCATGACGGCGGCGCGGAGGCGCGCATGGACGGCGAGGATGCGGACCGGCTGGCCGGGCTCGTCGCGGCCCATGACTGGCTCTGGATTCTCGGCAACCACGATCCTGCGCCGCCGAAGCGTTTCGCCGGCTGCGTCGAGCGCTCCGTCCGGTTGGGCGGATTGTTCCTGACGCACGAGCCGGGGCCGTCATGCCAGCCCGGCGAACTCGCCGGCCACCTCCACCCGTGCGCGCGCGTCAGGACCGGGAGCAAGACCTTGCGCAGGCGATGTTTCGTCGGCGACGGACGCCGTCTCGTTCTGCCGGCCTTCGGGGCCTATGCGGGCGGGCTCAATATTCTTGACGAGGCCTTCGCGCCGCTTTTCGGCGGACGCCTCGCCTGGGTCATGGGCGCGGACGGGGTTTATCCGTTCACGCAGGAAGCCCTTGCGCCCGACGCGCCGAGCCTGCGCCGCCGCGCCGGATGAGGCCGCCGCGACCGAGGCGTCAGGCGAAGCACTCTTTCAGGAATTCAACGAGCGACGCCCAGGAACGCTCCGCGGCGGTCGCGTTGTAGACCGTGCCGAAATCCGGATCGTTCGCCTCAGGATTGGTGAAGGCGTGCATCGTCCCGCCATAGGCGTGCAGCTGCCAGTCCGCGCCGGCCTCGGTCAGTTCATTGGCGAGGGCGACAGCATCTTCGGGTTTCGCCATCGGATCGTCCCAACCATGGTAGGCGACGACTTTGGCCGCAATCCTGTTCCCGGCAGTGTTGCCCGGCGCCGCGAAGAGGCCGTGGAAAGAGGCGACGCCCCTCACATCGCCCCCGGCGCGCGCGATGTCGAGGACGCAAAGCCCGCCGAAGCAGTAACCGATCGCCGCGACCTTGCCGGCGTCGACTTCGTCAAGGCCCTTGACGAGATCGACCGCGTGGAGAAGGCGCGCCTGCAGCATGGCGCGGTCCTCCATGAACGGCGTCATGAGCTTCTGGTTTTCCTGCGTCGACGAGCCGAGAACGCCCTTGCCGTAGAGGTCGAGGGCGAAGCCGGCATAGCCGAGCCCGGCGAGCTTCTTCGCCGCCTCGACCTCGAAATCGCTGCGCCCCGCCCAGGCGTGGGCCACGAGAACAGCGGGCCGGGGCCCCGCCGCCGCGTCGTCCAGGGCGAGCACGCCCTCGAGCGCCGTTCCGCCATGTTCGTAGTCGATCGCACGTGTCGTGATTGTCATGGTCAGTCTCCTAGTCTTCCAAGCCGCCGACCCGGCTGATCTTCAAAGTGTTGGTCTTGCCGGGCCGGCCGAAGGGATAACCCGCGAGGGTGATGATGCGTTCCCCCTCCGCCGCGCCATGGGCGCGCGCGATCTGGTCGGCCTTTTCGATCATTTCGTGGAAATGGGCGATGTCTTCAGTGACGACTGGCGTGACGCCCCAGTGCAGGGCCAGCTGGCGGGCGACGCGCTCGTTCGGCGTCGCGGCGATGATTTCACAGCGCGGCCGGTCGCGCGACAGCCGCCGGGCCGTCGAGCCGGTGTTCGTGTAGGCGACCGTGAGCCGGCATTCGAGAATTTCAGCGATGCGCCGCGCCGAGAGCGTCATCGCGTCGGCGGTCGTGAAGACCGCGTCGATGTCATGCTCGATCTTGAAGCTGTCGCAATTTTCGTCAGCCTCGGTTGCTTTGATGATACGGTCCATGATGGCGACCGCCGTCGGGGGATGGCGCCCGACCGCGGTTTCCGCCGACAGCATGACGGCGTCGGCTCCCTGCCAGACGGCGGTGGAGACGTCCGAGGCTTCCGCGCGGGTCGGCGAAATCGACTGGACCATCGATTCCAGCATGTGCGTCGCGACGATGACGGGCTTGCCCGCGCGGCGGCAGTCGCGGATGATCCGTCTCTGGATCAACGGCACGTCTTCGGGCGGCAGTTCGACGCCGAGGTCGCCGCGCGCGACCATCATCGCATCGGAGTTCGAAAGGATTTCGGCCAGTTGCACGACGGCGCTCGGCTTCTCGATCTTGGAGATGATCTTCGCGCGGCCGGCGATCAGCGCGCGCGCTTCGGCGACGTCCTCCGGCTTTTGCACGAAGGACAAGGCGACATAGTCGACGCCGAGCGAAAGCGCATGGTCGAGATCGGCGCGGTCCTTCTCGGTCAGCGCGGAGATCGGCAGGTGGCGGCCGGGCAGGTTTACGCCCTTGCGGTTCGTCAGGCGGCCCGGCGTGTCGGCCGTGGCGAGAATGCGGCCTCCATCCCGCTCGGCGACGGTTATCTGAAGCTTGCCGTCGTCGAGCTTGAGGACGTCGCCCGGCTGAACGACGTCGAGCACTTCCGGGTGCGGAACGGGTATGACGTCGTCCTCGTCCGTGTCCGAAGCTAAAACGAGGCGATAGGCGGCTCCGAACTTCAGATCGATCCCGTCGCCTTTCAGGACGCCCGTCCGGATCTTCGGGCCCTGAAGATCCGCGAAGATCGCGATCGGCCGGTCCGCCTCGGCCTGCGTGTCGCGAATGGCTGCGACCGTTGCGGCGGTCTTGTCATAGTCGGCGTGGCTGTAGTTGAGCCGGAAGATATCGACGCCCGCGTTGAAGAGAAGGCGCAGCATGGAGGGAGAGGCGCTCGCCGGTCCGATGGTCGCGACGATCTTGCAGTGACGATTGCGCATGGGGCGGGGGGCGCTCCCGAGGAAATTCAACCTCGCGAGCGTAGCGCGCTTCGCCCGCGAGGGAAATGCGGCCCGGCCCCTAAAGCGCCAGGCGCTTGCGCGCCGCTTCGTATTCCGCCGCGAGGCGGTCGACATAGGCGGCGGTCGAGGAGCGGGAGCGGACCGCGCCGATGCCCTGGCCGCAGCCCCAGATGTCCTTCCAGGCCTTTTTCTCCTGGTTGCCGCCCGACCCGAAATTCATCTTCGAGGGGTCGCTTTCGGGGAGATTGTCGGGATCAAGGCCGGCCGCGACGATCGACGGGCGAAGATAATTGCCGTGGACCCCCGTGAAGAGGCTCGTATAGACAATATCTTCCGCGCTGTTCTCCACGATGGCGTCCTTGTAGCCGTCCGCCGCGTTCGCCTCGTCGGTGGCGATGAAGGACGAACCGATATAGGCGAAATCCGCGCCCATGGCTTCGGCGGCGAGAACCGCCTCGCCCGTCGCGATGGAGCCCGAAAGGGCGAGGGGTCCGTCGAACCATTCGCGAATTTCCTGAACGAGGGCGAAAGGCGAAATCTCTCCCGCATGCCCGCCGGCGCCGGCCGCGACCGCGATCAGTCCGTCCGCGCCCTTCTCGATCGCCTTTTTCGCGAACATCTGGTTGATGACGTCGTGAAGAACGATCCCGCCATAGGAATGCACCGCCTCGTAGACGTCTTCGCGCGCCCCGAGCGAGCAGATCACGATCGGAACCTCGTGTTTGACGCAGTCCTCAAGGTCCTTCATGAGGCGGTCATTTGATCGGTGCACGATCTGATTGACGGCGTAGGGCGCAGCCGGGCTGTCCGGGTTCGCGTCGTCGTGCCGGGCGATCGCATCCTTAATCTCGACAAGCCAGTCGTTCAGGGCCTCCTGGGGCCGCGCGTTCAGCGCCGGAAACGATCCGACGACGCCTGAAAGGCACTGCGCGATGACGAGCTTCGGATTGGAAACGATAAACAGCGGCGCGCCGATCACGGGGATGCGCAGCTTGTTCTTGACTTCATCGATT
>CAZBOC010000211.1:0-5402 GCA_964493225.1 uncultured Caulobacterales bacterium
GGCATCCCCTTCTCCATTTCCTGCGTCTTGGCGTTGAACGCCTTGCAGAACTCCATGATGTTGAGGCCGCGCTGGCCGAGCGCCGGGCCGATGGGCGGCGAGGGCGTCGCCGATCCCGCCGGCACCTGAAGCTTCAGGTAGCCGCTTATCTTTTTCGCCATGTCTGGTCTCCTCCGGGCGACGCGGCGCGCCGCCGTTGATTGAAACGCTCGCGACGTGGTGCGGCCCGGCCTGGTCTTTCGCCGGCGGCCTCCCACGATGCGAAGCCGGGGGCTTATCCCATCGAAAAACCGGCCGCAAGCGGATTGCGCTATTTCTGTGAGGAGCCCCCGCATCCGCTATAAATTCAGGCGCGGGCGGCTCCTATGGGGGAGTCGGAACCGCCCGCCCTGCTACGCAACCTCGATCCGCCAACGCACTCCCGTTTTACTCGGGATACGCGACTTTGACTCGGCGGAACCCTGTTGCGCTGCATAACGCACAGCGCAGTTCGTTATGTTATAAACTTACAGCCTAAATGCGGCCAAAATGGGGCGTGCTTAACCGGACAACAACGGATAGGCGAAAAACGCCGCCGGGCAATTGACGCGCCACGGGAGATTCCGCCCGCCGACTGGGGGAGAGAGAAAGCCGGCGGGCGGATACGCCTGATACGCAACTGTACTGAACGCTTCGCAATCCGAGCATTGCAAGGCTGGGACCGGGCCGCAGAGACCCGATCCCGCCCATGAATTCGGGTTGACGAGGCGGCATGGGCGCGGGGGAGAGAGAAAAATCGCCCGCCGCCTCGTCGCGCCGACAAGCCAACCCGCCGGCGTCGTGTATATCGTCGACAAATCGTTCGCCGCCGCGGCCAGAATGCGGCGGCAATGTGATAACGTATCACGAAATATAGTTCGAAATTGCATTTCCATACAAAATCTAGCGTATTAACGCGGTAAACCGGGCCGGCGTCGCCGCAGGCGGCGCGCTCCGCCAAGGTCGCAGCCCGCCCCCCGGCGAACACCGTCCGCCGTCGCGCTGCAAACGCGACGCGCGGCGCAAAGCCCTGTCGCGCGTCGCGAATGCGCAGCAGACGCGAACAAGCTTTCTTGAAAACATGAGTGATCGTGCGGCGCCGAGCCGAGGCGATGCCGGGCCGCGCCGAAAAGGTTGATCGCGCCGCTGCGCCAAAAGCCGTAGTCTTCGCTTTGAGGGCGGCGCCACAGCGCTTCGCGGCGCCGAGACACACAAGCGCGCGTCGCGGGGCGTTTTGATGAGCGAGCTGATTTTCAAAACCTTGCAAAGGACGTGGCCGTTTGATGCGGCGCCGCACATACGCCTGCGGGCGATCGCGGCGTCGGCAACCCTCGCGCCCGTAACCCGAGACAGGCTGATATTCGCCAAGGGCGACGCCGCCGACGCGGTCTATGTCGTCCTCGACGGCGAAGTGGCGATCGAGATCCTGTCGCCGGAGGGGCGCAGCGTGACCTTGAGCGTCCTCGGCGCGAACCAGGTGTTCGGCGAACTCGCGGCCCTTGACGGGGGCGTCAGAACAGCGGGCGCGCGCGCCTCGGCGAACGGTCGCCTGATCAAGATCCCGAAAGCTGTCGTCGCGGCGCTGGCCGAAGAGGAGCCGCGAGTCGCCCTGGCGCTGATCCGCGGCCTTATCGGCAAACTGCGCACGACCGATCAGCAGATCGAGGACATCGCCTTCCGCCCCCTGAAGGCGCGGGTCGCCATGATGCTCATGACCCTCGCCGGAGGGGAAACGATCGACGCTGAGACGACAGTGGCGATCACGCAAAACGCGCTCGCAGACCGGCTCTCCGCGACGCGCGAAAAGGTGAACCTGCATCTCCAGGCGCTGCAGCAGGCGGGAGCCGTCTCCCTCGGCCGCGGAAAGATCACCATCATGAAAGCCGGAATCCTGCGCAGGATCGCCGCCGCCGACGGTCCGGAATAGGTCGTCCGGCGGACCCGCGATCACCGCGCCAGCAGCGCGACCACCGCCATCGCCATGAAGCCGGAGGCGAGCGCGCCCTTGCGGCTGAGCGGCTTCAGGTAAAAGACCGAGACGGCCGAAAGCGCGATCAGGGCGGCGGCGCTGAGGGCGATCGCGCCGGCGTGACCGGAAGCGGACGAGAGGTCCGAACGCTCCGCGACGTGCTGCAGCAGGGAAGCGTCTTTCAGGCGCAGGGCGTCGATGAAGAGCGCCAGCGACCCGCCAGTCCCCGCGATCAGCGCTCGTTCGGCGATATACGGGATTTTCGGCATGGCTATCGACGGTATTGTCTGCAAGACAATGGCGGGAAAACAAGTCGCAGTCCGCAAGTCAGGCGGGCCGTCAATATCTGACGCGCTCGTCAGAGGGGATACAGGATACCATCACACTGCTCTGTGACGCCGGTTACGCTGCGTTTCAAAAGCCGGGCCTGACGCCAACGGCGCCAGAATCAGCCGCGCCGGAATCAATTGGCCTCGCGCGCGGGCCGCGATAGTCTTCGTTTGCGAGACGGGGAAAACGCAGATGCTGCGCAGCGCGCACGCCGAACGCGACGCCGGAGGTTCGCCGAAGCGACGACTGACGACGATCGTCGCCGCGGACATCTGTGGCTATTCGCGGATTGCCGAAACCGATCCGGAGGGCGCGGCGCGCCTCGTCGAAGTACTTTACGACGCGTTCCAGGGCGCGGTCGGCAAACACCGCGGCCGGATCTTCAATCGCGCCGGCGACTGTTTCCTTGCGGAGTTTCCGAGCCCGCCCGCCGGCATGGCGTGCGCCGCCGATTTCGTCGATGTCGTGCGCAGTCAGGACGCCATCTCGCCGAACGGCGTCAAGGCTTCCGTCCGTCTCGGCGTCCATGTCGGGGAAGTCCTTGATCAGGCCAATGGCGACCTTCTCGGCCCCGGCGTCAACGTCGCCTCGCGCCTGCAGGGCGAAGCGCGGCCGAACGGCGTTCTCATTTCGCTGCACGCATTCAATCATGTCGCGAGCCGCTTCACCGACCGGATCGAATTTCGCCGTCGCGGTCCGCTGGCGCTTAAGAGTATCGACGAGGCCGTGGTCGCGTTCGACGCCCGCCCCGGCCGCTCGAGACCCGGCCGGGCCCTCGCCTCCTTGATCGCAACGCCCTACGCGCTGTTGCGGCGGGCGCTGACGACCGCCCTTCTCATCGCGTTTCTCGGCGCCAATCTCGCCGCAGCGACAATCATCCTCCTCGATAACAGCGAGGCTCGCCACGGCCCCGGCGCGTTCGCTTCAACGGTCGACTACGCCAGGATCGGCGCGGACCCGCGCGACGAGCGAACGTCCCTCATCTCGATCGCCGAACTTTCAAAGAGCCTTGGCGACTCCCCCCTCCCCGGAAAGCGCGCGGTTGGCGAAAGACTGCTGCGCGAGCCGCTATCAACCTCGCTCGAGGCGCTGAAAGAGATTTATGACGAACAGATCCGCGCCGAGGTTCGCCAGAGCGAGCTTCACCTGACGCTTCGCGAAATCGGGGCGCTCGCCTATTATGCGGACACGAAGGAAGCGACGCGCGTCTATGAAAAACTTATTGCGTCGTATCCGGACGATCCGATGGTCAACTACCAGCTCGGAGAGCTTTACAACCAGCGCCAGCGGATCGCGGAGGCGAACCGCCTTTTCGAACGGGCGCGCGCAACCTCGCGGCCGCATCAGCAAACCTACGTGGCGGCGACGCTGGGCCTCGGGCGCACCCGGCTGCAAACTGGCCGCCTGGAGGACGCGCAAGCCTTCCTCGAGGAGGGCCACGGGCTCGCCCGCGCGCATCAGTACGTCAACGAGAATGCGCTGGCGAAGCTGAAGATCGCCGCGGCCTTGCTGATCTCGAACCGCAAACGGACCGCGTCGGCGGATTTCGCACAAGCCAAAAACCACATCGACAGCGCAAGGAGCCACGCGACGGAATACGGCCTTGACGTCTTTGAAGCGGAGGCGCTCAATCTGCGCGGCGTCGCCGCGCTGCTCGAGGCGCGCTCGCCCGCGGCGGCGGGTCCGAACCGCGATGCGCTCCTCGCCCAGGCGCGGATGTTGCTGACGCAGGCCGCCAAGTCGTCCGAGGCGATCAGCGACCAGCGCGGTCTCGCCTCGGCGCTCAGCAATCTCGGCGAAGCGCACCTCGAAGGCGGCGACTGGCGCCGGGCGGCGGCGGCGCTCGAACGCGCGTTCGCGATCTCCGCAGAGGCGGACCTGCCGACCCTTAAAGCCATCGCGCGGTTTCATCACGCAAGGGTTCTGCTGCGGGCCGGCGACAACGACGCCGCCTGCGCCATGCTCGCCGAAGCGCTGGCGCTTTTCGAACGCACGCCGCAGGAGACGCCCGCGGCGGGTCGTTTGGCGGAGTTCGCCGGGGTCTGCCCCGCCGCCTGAAATGGCCGGCCGCCTGAAATCAGAGCGGAAAGCCCCGGCCGTCAGCCGCCGCCGCCGAATTCGCAGGGCACATGCACACTGCGCACCACGCCCGGCCGGTTGAAGAGCGGCAGGCAATCGTCGTCGTTGGGCGATCCGTCGGGCGAGCAGGGCACGATCACCGCTTCCGTGTCGATGCAGTTCGACGGCAGAGGTTCGCCCGTGCGCGGGTGACGGTTGATCGGCTTGACATTGAACTTGAGTTCGACCTGGACGCTGTTCGGCATCTCGTTGTTGACGACGGCCGGATGTTGTTTGGCGCGATTGATGATCATCGCCGCAACCGCCCAGCCGAAACGCGCCAGATCGGCGACGTATTCGATGTTTTCGACAGGGAACCGCTCGATCCGGTGATCGTTCAGATACTCCAGCGTGATTGGCGGCGGCGGCGCGTCAGGATCCGGCGTCTCGCGACGGTAGGGTCTCGGATAGTCTTGCATGGTGTCAGTCCTTTCTTCGGCGGGTCAAAGTCGAAGAGTCGTCTGCGGAGAGCCGACTGTGGTTTTCTGCGCGCTAGGGCGACGCCATCTCAGTCGCTTCGCTGGCCGGCTTGGACGTCGATCCGAGACCGCGCGAAACGGCGCAAGCGCTGTCGCGGAGAAGCTGCGCGCCGCGAGGCCGCGGCGATGAGGGCGCCGGACATGTCTTCTTTCCCCTCATGCTCCCCGCCGGACAGCCGCGCGCGACGCCCCGGGCATCCGCTTTCCGGATCCGTGATCAGGGCGTATACGGATCATGAAAGGCAATATCAGCAACGCGGGCCCGGCACTGTGACCGGCGTTACACAAGCCCTGAAAATCTGATCAACCGCCAGCCGTTCCCGCCGCGATTTCAAAGCCGTGCGCGGACGTCTTCGTGCGCGCGGCTCGCCCGCCTCGGCGTCCTAGCTGAAAAGGAGGAGAATGTTGGGTGCGGGAGCAGGATTTGAACCTGCGACCTTCAGGTTATGAGCCTGACGAGCTACCGGACTGCTCCATCCCGCGCCAAC
>CAZBOC010000212.1:0-5378 GCA_964493225.1 uncultured Caulobacterales bacterium
GAGATCGCCTTCGAGCGCCTTGACGTCGCCTCCCATCCGGCGATGACCGATGAAAGGATCCGTATGGCGATCTCCGAGGCGGCGAATGAGCTGGGGCTGTCCTATGTCGAGATGCCGTCGGGCGCCGGGCACGACGCCCAGGACATGGCGCGGATCGCGCCGACCGGCATGATCTTCGTACCTTCTGTCGGCGGCGTCAGCCATTCGCCCAAGGAATATACGCGTACAGACGATCTCGCCAATGGCGCCGACGTCCTCTTGCGGACCGTGCTCGCTATTGATGCGGGCGACTGATCAAAGGCCTATTTCTTTTCGAGGAGAAGCTTGCCTTCTTTCTCCATGCGTCCCGTGATCGTCTCTGCGACCGTGGCGAGGAGGCTCGGCAGGACGGCCTCGATCCTCACATGTTGCGGAAATACGTCGATCGTCCCGGAGATGTTCTGACCGAGCCCGCGGGCCTTGAACTCCAGGCGATCCTCGCTGGTCCATTGCTCCTCAAAAGCGAACATCATCCCGCCGGTCATCGACCCCTTCAGCTTGTCGAAGCCCTCGGCGATGCGCCGGCGCGCCTCTTGCGTGCCGAGGTCGTGGGATATGGTGACGGTTACAGGGCGGGGCATTCGAAGTCTCCTCTGACCACGAGGAAAATGGGGTCGCCAGCGCATCGGCGCAACCGAAAGGCTTGCAGGCGGCGGATCGCTTCACGCGCAACGCTGTGCTAAGTCTGTGGAAAATCGGAAGGATTTCGAATGAGAATTGCGGTTTTTGTGGTCGCGCTCGTTGCGCTCATCCTTGGCGGCGTGATGCTGATCGCTGCGCCGGGCTCCGGGCTCGGCTTGTGGGAATACGGCAAGGCCTTCGAAATCTATCAGACCTTTGCGACGCCGGCGCTGATCGCGGGGGGTCTCGCGCTGATCGGCGCGCTCGCCGCATTTCTTACGGGCCGCGCGGGGCTCGGCGTGTTTGCGTTGCTCGCCGCGGCTGCGGCAGGGGGCGGTGGCTACATCCCCGTGAAGATGCGCGCGCTCGTAAACGCCAATCCGTTCATCCACGACGTGACGACCGATTTTGAAAACCCGCCGCAGATCATCGCGGCGGCCGACCTGCCGCGCCGCAATCCCGCCGAATATGTCGGCGACGAGCCGGTCCGAGACACCGGCGAGACCGTCGCCGAGGCGCAGATGCGGGCGTTTCCCGATCTGACGTCGCTGATCCTCGACGAAGACATGGAGACCGCGAAGGCGCGGGCGCGAAGCGTTGTGGAGGCCATGGGCATGGAGGTGCTCGACGAGGGTCCCGTGGCCGGCGAGACGGGCGCGGGTTGGCGGATCGAGGCGGTCTACACGACGCGCTTTTTCGGCTTCAAGGATGACTTCATCGTTCGATTGACGCCCGCCGAAGGGGGCCGCGCGCGCGTCGACGTGCGATCGAAATCCCGTGTCGGCGGTTCTGATCTCGGCGCCAACGCGCGCAGGGCGCGCACATTCCTCGCGAACATGCGGGACGTCTGAAGGCGCAAGGCGCTTTTCAGTCCCGCGCCGACGCGTCGTTCGCGGTCGGCGGCGCGACAACGAGCCTCAGGATGAGCGATGTTGCGATCGACGCGGCGATGGTTGCGACGAACAAAAATCGCAGAGCGTCCGGGTATCCGCCCGCCATCAGATCCGCGAGAACCGGCAATCCCGTCTGCCAGACGCCCGCTGCTGCAAGGCCGAAATACGCCCAGACCATCAACAGCTTGTGGCTGCGCAGGTGGTTCGGGTCCCGCGTCATCTGATACAGACGGACATAGACGTAGCCGGGGATCAGCGCGGCGAGATTGACGACCGCGAAAATGTGGAAGAGGGTGATCCCGCCGCGGATGTCATAGATCGTCAGCGCCGTAACGTTCACAATTAGCATCGCCGTCGCCCATAGCGTTCCCGTGATCCTGTGGGTCGTCGTTCCCTTCGGCGCGGCGAAGATGAAAACGCCGACGATGAGAGAGGCGATTGCGAGCCCGAAATGGGTCGCGCCGGCGACGGACGAAATCGAGCCGGACAGGAACGATGTCAGCTCCGAAAGGAACCGCATGGCGCTCATCCTCCGATCATCGTGACGACGACGACCATGTCGTTGTCGCCGACGGTGAATTTGATATCGTCGAAGCGCGGCGGGCCGATGCGGGGCTTGGGATCATTGGACGCGCCGTAACTTTCCGCCGGCGGGCCCCACCAGCGCAGATCCAGCTTGCCGTTCCGATTGCGGTCGTGGATGACGTTGACGCCATAAACGCCCGGCGCGACCTCTTCGAAGAGGTATGAAACCTCGCCCTCTGCGGCGTCGACCACGCCCAGCGCGCAAGTCGACCACTCGCCGTATCCTTCTTCCGGACAAAGCGAAAACAGAACCCGCCCGTCGGCGTCCTTGAGGCCGCTCGCCCGCACCTCGACGGTCGCAGCCTCAGCCGCGCCGGCGCCTGCCGCGAAGGCGAGCCCGATCAGCATTTCCCGCATTCTCCCTCCGGAAATCCGCCTGCTGTTTCGTCAACCCAAACTACTTTATAAAATAAAGTATTTTTGTCAACAGGGGAACGCTGACGTTTGTTGGCGCGCGGCCGAAAGGTCGGTGCAGATGATTGGCGCGCCTGGGGGAGAGCGTTGGGGAGCCCCTCTCGGCGACTTGCGCGCCGCGGCGGCTTGGGGCAAGGCCTGATATAAAACAAGGATCGACATTGATCCATGCGGCGTAGGCAAGCGCGAGCGCGCGCGCCGGCGCTTATGCGCCGAATGGTATAAAGCCGGGACAGGATTGACGGTTCTATGGCGAGCGCTTTTTTCTCGACGTTCCTTGCGACTTTCGTGACGTTGTTCATTGTGATCGACCCGATCATGGTGACGCCGATCTTCGCCGCCCTGACGAAAGGCGAGGCGAGGGCGGGCCGTCTCAGGGTGTCGCTGGAGGCGGCGTTCTTCTCCGCCGTGATTCTCACCTTTTTCGGCCTTGCGGGAAATTTCCTCCTGCATCATCTCGGCATCACGATGCCGGCGTTTCGCACCGCCGGCGGGATCCTGCTCTTTCTGATGGGGTTTCGGATGTTCTTCGATCCGGACAGCGAGACCCAGGCGAAGACGCCGGGCCCGAAGGCCTCCGCGCGCGAGAACATTGCGTTCTTTCCGCTGGCGATCCCGCTCCTCGCCGGGCCCGGGGCGATCGCGACGATCATGCTGTTGATGGGTCCCGACCGGACGCTGGCCGAACGCGGCGCGGCCTTGAGCGCGGCCTATGTCGTTCTTTTGATGGCCGTCCTCTTCATGGTTTTCGCAAGCCGCATCGGCGACGCGCTCGGCCGTACGGGGATGAACGTCATCACCCGTCTGCTCGGCATGCTCCTGATGGCGCTTTCAACCCAGTACGTCTTCGACGGCGTGCGCGAGGGGATCTTCGAACAGGTCGCGGCCGCTGAGGCGGCGGCTGCGGTCAGCCCTATTTCAGATCCTTCGCCGTCTGTTCGACCTCGCGCATGACGCGAAGCAGGTTGCCGCCCCATATCTTGGCGATCTCTTCTTCCGTGTACCCACGCTTGACGAGTTCGCGTGTGACGTTGAGCGTTTCGCTCGCATCCGCCCAGCCGACGACGCCGCCGCCCCCGTCGAAGTCGGAGGCGATGCCGACATGGTCGATCCCCGCGACTTTCACCGCGTGGTCGATATGGTCGACGAAATCGGAAACGCTCGCCCTCGGCGCGATCTCCCAGCGCTTCTCGAGGCGCTTTTCATAGGCGTCGAGCGTCGTCTGCGCAGCCTTTGAGCGCGCCTCGCGGATCTCGAGCCCGAGCTCCTTCTGGAGATCCTCAACATACTGAATTTGTTCTTCGTTGAGCGGCTTCACATAGGCGTCGAGGGCGACCATCTGCGCGACGCCGCCGCTGGCCGCGATGGCCCTTAACTGCTCGTCGTCGAGATTGCGGGGGCTGTCGGCGACCGACTTGGCGCCGGAATGGGACGCGATGATCGGCGCGGCGGAAAGTTCCGCCGCCTGAAGCATCGTTTTCTTGCCGGCGTGGGAGACGTCGACCATGACGCCGAGCCTGTTCAGTTCAGGGACGAGTTCGCGCCCGAGATCGGAAAGCCCGCCATGGAGCTCTTCCGGGTCGCCCCCGGCAATGTTCGGATTGGACGAATCGCCGAACTGGTTGTGGCCGAAATGGGTGATCCCGACATAGCGCACGCCGCGGTCGCGCCACCACTCGGCCTGGTTCGCCGTCGGCCCGAGGGGATAGGCGTTCTCCATGCCGATCAGCGCGACGCGCTTGCCCGATTTGGCGATCCTTTCGACTTCCTTCGCGCTCCTCGCGAGCGCGATCTGGTCAGGATAGGCGCGGATCATGCGGTCAATTGCATTTATCCGTATGCGGGCAATATGTTGGGCCTGCGCGAAGCCCTGATTGTCGAGCTTGCCCTGGGGGATATAAACAATGAAGAACGCCGCATCGAGACCGCCGGCGCGCATCTTCGGCAGGTCGACCTGGGATGCTGTGAACCGGCCGGGATCCACCGCGACGCTCGCGTAGTTCATGGGAATGTCCACATGGGTGTCGAGCGTGATGATCGCGTCGTGGATGCGCCGCGCCTCGGCCTCGAGCCGGGCGTCGAAGAGCCCTGCGTCCTCAATTTCGTCGCCGGGGGCGGTCTGGGCCGCAACCGGTCCCGCCGCAATTCCCGTCGCCGCGATCAGCGCCGTCGCGGCGCAAAGCATCTTCCGCATCAGTCTTTTTCCTCCCTTGACCCGCCTTACGAACGGGATCGGCTGACGATTTCGCGCACCTTGTCGACGAGCGCCGCGCGCGGAACCGTCTGTTGCGCCGCCCTGGCCTCGCGCCATTCGGCGTTGTCTTCGATCTCCTGTGAAAGTTCAGCGCCCAGAACAAGGTCCTTGACGGTGATCTCGCCGCGCGCGCGTTCGTCCTCGCCCTGGATGATCGCGACGGGCGCGCCGCGCTTGTCGGCGTATTTCAGTTGCTTGGCGAAATTAGACCCGCCGAGATAGACCTCCGCGCGCAGGCCCGCCGCGCGCAGCTCCGCGGCCATCGCCTGATAGGCCGCCATCTGATCTTTTTCGAGCGCAAGGACGACGACGGGTCCCGGGGCGGGCGCGCCGAGGGCGCCTTTCAGGTCGAGCGCGGCGAGAAGCCGCGAGACGCCGACGGAGACGCCGACGGCCGGAACCTCGACGCCCTTGAAGCGCTTGACGAGACCGTCATAGCGCCCGCCGCCGCCGACCGAGCCGAGCCGCACGGGCCGGCCCCTTTCGTCCTCGACTTCGAAGGTGAGGTCGGCCTCGAAGACGGGGCCGGTGTAGTATTCGAGCCCCCGGATGATGGCGCAGTCGAAGACGAT
>CAZBOC010000213.1:0-5315 GCA_964493225.1 uncultured Caulobacterales bacterium
GGCTGCGTTCGCGGATGCGGTCCGTGACCCGCGCGGTCGTCTCATTAAGCGGCATCTCCTCGCCTCCATCGCCGTTTGGTCAGGGTCGCCGTTTGGTCAGGGCGCCCAGCACACAAAGATGTCGGGTCGCGCGCGGAGAATAGCACGAACCGGCATCTCTTCGACAGGTCCGGGCTCATGGGCTCTTTGGAACGCCGCACGCTTGTCGTCGCCGACGATCATCAGAAACAGTCGTCGCGCGCCGCGAACTGCGCTCAGGGTCAGCGTCATGCGCGCGGTCTCCGCCCCGGTGACGTCGGACTTTCGCGCATGGATCGCGCAAACCGGCTGGTCAGAAGACAGCGCGACGTCGAGGCCGCGCGCATGGGGGAACCACGAGGCCGTGTGACCGTCCGCCCCCATTCCCAGAATGACGACGTCGAAATCTCGGTTGCGACTGATTATGCGGCGCTCGACTTCGCGGACGGCGTCGTCCGGCGAAGCGCCCTCGACATAGAGCCCGACGACGTCGTTCGGCGCGCCGCGAAAGCACTTGCGAATGAAAGCTTCATTCGAACGCGGATGATCTAGCGGGGCCCAACGCTCGTCGACCAGCGTCAGATGAACGTCGCCCCAGCGGATCCGCCGGCCTGCAAGTTCGCCGTAAAGCGCCTCCGGCGTTGAGCCGCCGGAGGCGGCGATATATCCGCGGCCGCCCTCGCTGATCCCGCGCTCCAGTTCCGTCTCGACGATGTCGGCGATGCGCGCCGCCATGGCCTCGCGCGAGGCGAACGCGATGAGTTCGGCTTCAGGCGCCATGGAACCATTCCCGCCCGTCGCGGTCGAGCATCATCGCCGATTGGGCCGGTCCGTCCGTACCCGCCGGATAAGAATAGACCGGCGTCTCGTCCTCAGACCACGCGTTCAGGATGCCGTCGACCCAGCCCCATGCGGCCTCGACCTCGTCGCGCCGCATGAAAAGCGCCAGATCGCCGCGCACCACCGCCATCAGGAGACGCTCATAAGCGTCCGGATAGCGAGCCTCAAAATGTTCCGCATAGGAAAGATTTAGCGGCACGTAGCGCAGCCGCATGCCGCCGGGCCCCGGATCTTTCGTCACAAGCAACAGCTTGACGCCTTCGTCCGGCTGCAGACGGATCGCCATGCGCGTCGGCTGAAGCGCCGCCTGGTCGCGAACCAGCGCGTGGGCCACCTCCTTGAACTGGACGATGATCTCCGAATAGCGATCGGTCATGCGCTTGCCGGTGCGCAGATAGAAGGGCGCCCCCTTCCAGCGCCAGTTGTCGATATTGGCCTTGATCGCGACGAACGTCTCCGTATCGCTCTTCCGGCCAAGCTCGTCCGCGTAACCGGGCGCGACCGCGCCGTCGGCCGCGCCCTTGGCGTATTGCCCCCGCACAGTGGCCTGGCGGACATTTCCGGGGCTGATCGGCCGCAGGGCCTTCAGCACCTTGATCTTCTCGTCGCGGACGGTGTCGGGTTCGAGGTCGAGGGGCGGCTCCATCGCAACCAGACACAGAAGCTGCAGGAGGTGGTTCTGGACCATGTCGCGCAGCGCGCCGGCCGTATCGTAATAGCTCGCGCGCCCGCCCGCGCCGATCGATTCCGCGACCGTGATCTCCACATGGTCGATCGTGTTCGCATTCCAGACCGGGTCGAAAAGCGAATTCATGAAGCGCAGGACAAGAAGGTTCTGCACCGTTTCCTTGCCGAGATAGTGATCTATGCGGAAGATCTCCCCCTCGTCGAAATTCGCTCCGACTGCGGCGTTGATTTCGCGCGCGCTCTGCAGATCATTGCCGATCGGTTTTTCCAGAACGATCCGCGTCTGATCCGATTTCAGCCCCGCGCCGGCGATATTCGCGCTCACGGGACCGTAAAGGTTCGGCGGGAGCGCCAGATAGTAGACGCGCTGTTTTTCTTCGCCGCCCTCCAGCGCCGCGGCGAGCGCCCGCCAGTCGGCGTTCGCCTCGGCGGCGTCCAGCTCGACATAGGAGAGAAGGCGCGCGAAACGCCCCCATTCGCCCTCTTCGATCACGTCGCCGGGCCGGTAGGCCCGATGGCTTTCAAGCGCGAGGCGACGGAACCCTTCGTCGTCCATTGATGAGCGCGACACGCCGATGATCTTGGAATCCGGCGGGATTTGCCCGTCGCGCCAGCGGTGAAACAGGGAAGGGATCAGTTTGCGCAAGGACAAGTCGCCAGCGGCGCCGAAGACGACGAGATCAAAGGAAACGACCGGTATGAACTGCGGGCTGGTCATAAAACCTGTTCGGACAACAAAAGGCGCGCCTCACCTTGGCTCGGTCTTCGGCTTTCCAGTTCCATGCGTCGACAAGCGCGCCTGCGTCTTGCGCTTCGAACGAAGTCGTCACGCAAAACGACGCGACGGTCAATGAAAATGCGTCGCCGCGGGGCGCGCCGCGCGAGCCGCGTTTCGACGCCGACCCGCCGGACGTGGGTTGAATGGGTGATCACGCCGCGGGGAGTTCGACAATGAAGCGCGCGCCTTCGGGCGCTGTGTCGCCGCCCCGGTTTTCAACGCATATGCGCCCCCCATGGGAGTTCGCAATCTGGCGCGAGATGGCGAGCCCGAGCCCGGAATTGTCGCCGAACGCCGCGCCCGCCGGCCGCTTGGTGTAAAACCTTGAAAAGATCTTTTCCATGCTCTCCGGCGGCACGCCCGGTCCGTCGTCGTCGACGGTGACCCTGTGGACGTCCTCTCCCCGCTCGAAGGCGACGCGCACGTCGCCGCCCTCGGGGGTGAAAGAACGCGCGTTGTCGATCAGATTACGGAAGACCTGGCCGAGCGCCCCCGGATTGCCGAACATGTAGGCCGGCGCGCCCGACGGATCGTAAAGCACGCGCGTTTCGCCGTCCTTCGCGGTCGTATCGTACATGTTGACGATCTCCGCGATCAGCTTGCGCAAGTCGACGGCCTCGCGGGCCTCGCGCGCAAGTTCGGCGTCGAGCCGTGAAGCGTTGGAGATGTCCGTGATAAGACGGTCCATTCTCGCCACGTCGTTCTTGATGACGGCCATCAGCTTCTCGCGCGCTTCGGGCGTCTTCGCGATCTCCAGGGTCTCCGTCGCCGAGCGGATCGAGGTCAAGGGATTTTTGAGTTCGTGCGAGACGTCGGCGGCGAAACTCTCGATCGCGTCGATCCGCTGATAGATGGCCTGGGTCATGGATTTCAGCGAAGCGGAAAGCTCGCCGATCTCGTCGCGGCGTTGCGAGAAATCCGGGATCCGCGCCCGACCGGCCGCGGCGATCCCCTCGCGGACCTTGTCCGCGGCGAGCGCAAGCTGCCGGATCGGTTGGGCGATCATTGTCGTCAGGAGAAGCGAGGACAGGATCGCCGCGGCGCAGCCGAGCCCGAAGATCGGCAGGATCGACCAGCGCGCGCGCGCCACCAGGTCGTCGATGCCGCCGATCTCGGCCGTGACGAGGCCGTATATCGCCTGGACCTTGCGGATCGGAATGGAGACGGAGGCGACGAGTTCGCCGTTTTCGTTCAGGCGAACCGAAGCGGCGCCGCGCTCCTCGGCGAAGGGCGAGGAAGCGAGCGCCGCGTTCAGCTCGCCCTCGACGGTCCGCATGGCCGCCTCCCTGCGGAAACCTCCCGGAGAAACGGAACTGATCCAGTCGAGGACGTCATTGTAGCGCTGGGCCAGGGCCCAGAGCGTGCCGGGCTCGCTCAGGGGCGGCAGCGCCTCGACGATGATGTTGTCTTCTCGCAGGACGACGTCTTCGATCAGAAGCCTCGAGGCGTCCGCAATGGGCGGATCGTCGAAGGTCTGGGGCGCGTTGAAGATCCGCACGCGACCCTCGAAGGAGTCCCAGACGCGATTGAAGACTTCCTGGACGTCTTCGCGGCTGAGGGAGAGGGCGCAGATCGGGTTCGCCTCGCCCGCTTCGGCGATCGCCGCCTCGTCGACGGGCTGGCAGCTGGTCTCGTCGATGGCGACCTGGCCGAGGACGTCGGCGATGATCTGGGCCTGGGCGCGCACGCCCTCGAGCTTGGCCTCGATCAGACCGTCGCGATATTGGGTGAGCCCGAAAGAGCCGACGAGGAGAATGAAGAGCCCCGTCAGATTCGCGATGACGATCGTCAGCGTCAGGCGTGAGAAGGTGAGTTTCGGCCGCCGCCTCAGGCGTCCGCCGGTTTCATCGCCCATCGCCGCCCCCGCAATGCGCGACGTCAGTCGTTGTATTTGTATCCGACCCCGTAGAGGGTCTCGATGGCGTCGAATTCCTTGTCGACGACCCGGAACTTTTTCCGGATGCGCTTGATATGGCTGTCGATAGTGCGGTCGTCCACATAGACCTGGTCGTCATAAGCCGCATCCATTAGCTGGTCGCGGCTTTTCACGAAACCCGGACGCTGGGCGAGGGCCTCGAGGATCAGAAATTCGGTAACCGTCAGCGTGACAGGCTCCTCGTTCCACGAACAGGCGTGGCGCATGGGATCGAGCGTCAGCCGGCCGCGGCGGATGATCTTCTTCTCCTCCTCCTCGGTCGGCGTCGGCGTCGCATTGCGCCGGCGGAGCACCGCCTTGACCCTTTCCAGGAGCAAGCGCTGCGAGAACGGCTTCTTGACGTAGTCGTCCGCTCCCATTGTCAGGCCGAGGACCTCGTCGATCTCCTCGTCCTTCGACGTCAGGAAGATCAGCGGAAGTTCCGAGGTCTGTCGTATCCGCCGCAGCAGCTCCATGCCGTCCATCGTCGGCATCTTGATGTCCGAGACCACGAGATCGGGCGGCGCTTCGGCGATTTTCTCAAGCGCCGCGGCCCCGTCCTCAAAGGTCGCTACTTTATGCCCTTCCGCCTCCAGCGCCATGGACACGGAGGTCAGGATGTTCCGATCGTCGTCGACGAGCGCGATATTGGCCATGTTTTCAATCCCCGAGCGGTTTCAATCGGTAACGGCTAACCCGGGCGCTGGGCGCCGGGGCGGCGCAAGTCCGGCGCGGACACGGCCCGGAAAAGGCGAGATTCGGGCGGCGAGGCCCGACGGGCCCGCTCAGCCGCGCGCCGCCTCTTCAATAAACCGCGCAAGGTGAAGATCGCGTTCAGACAATCCGTCGGCGTCATGGGTGGTCAGCGTGATCTCGACTCGGTTGTAGACGTTGAACCACTCCGGATGGTGGTCGGCCTTGTCCGCGGCGAGCGCGACCCGCGTCATGAAGCCCCAGGCTTCGTTGAAATCGGCGAACTTGAATTCCTTGTAAGCCGCATCGCGACCGTCCACCGGCCGCCATCCGTCGAGCTCTTCGAAAAACTTTTCCCGCGCCGCCGTGTCCAGTTTCCGCACC
>CAZBOC010000214.1:0-5309 GCA_964493225.1 uncultured Caulobacterales bacterium
CGGGACCTCACGGCCCCCCGGGTCCGGCTGCGCCGCCGCCGCCGCCGCGAGCGCCGCCCGCCACGATGGAAGTGGCGGTGGAGGTCAACGGTCTTGAAGTGGCGTCGATCGACGGAACGGGCAACAATGAGCAGTTTCCCGACATCGGTTCCTCCTTCGAGCAGCTCGCCCGGATCGCCGCTCCGGACTACGAGGATCTGATCAGCTCGCTGGCCGGTCCCTTGCGGGCGAACCCGCGCGCGGTCAGCAACGCCGTCGTCGACCAGGCGGGCGCGGACATCCCCAATACCTTCGGCACGTCGGATTTCCTCTGGCAATGGGGGCAGTTCATCGATCACGACATCGGCCTGACGCCGGCGGGCGACGAGCCGGCCCCGATCCCCGTTCCGGCCGGCGATCCCTTCTTCGACCCCGCCAATACGGGGACCCAGACAATTGATTTCTCGCGCTCCGTCTTCGATCCGACGACCGGCGGCGTTCCCGGCGAACCGCGCCAGCAGATCAACGAGATCACGACCTGGATCGACGCCTCGGCCGTTTACGGCTCGGATTTCGACAGGCTCGTCGCCCTGCGCGAGGGACCCGACAGTCCCTTCCTGAGGATGTCGAGCGACGGTCTCCTGCCGCTGAACGTCGATGGGATCGCCAACGACAACGGACCGAACCCGGACCCGACGACGTTGTTCCTCGCCGGCGACGTCCGCGCCAATGAACAGGTCGCGCTGACGGCGGTGCACACGCTGTTCGTGCGCGAACATAATCGTCTCGCCGCGCAATTGCAGGACCAGTTCCCGGACAACACGGCGAACGAGATCTTCTTTCTCGCGCGTCGTCTCGTTGCGGCTGAAATACAGATCATCACTTACAACGAGTTCATACCGGCGCTGCTCGGCCCGGACGCGCTGGGGGACTATGCGGGTTACAATTTCCTGACCGATGCGAATCTCATCAACGCCTTTTCGACGGCCGCGTTCCGCTTCGGCCACAGCGCGCTGAGCCCGTTTCTGGCGAGGCTCGACGCGGATCTCAATCCGATCCCGGATGGTCCCCTGGCCTTGCGGGACGCGTTCTTCCGGCCTTCCGAACTGCTGCAGACCGGCGCCGACATCGAGCCGGTCCTGCGGGGGCTCGCGACCCAGCCGCACCAGCGGATCGATGCAAAGATCATCGACGATGTCAGGAACTTCCTTTTCGGTCCGCCGGGGTCGGGCGGTTTCGATCTCGCCTCGCTGAACATCCAGCGCGGGCGCGATCACGGCCTGCCGTCCTACAATGACCTGCGCGACGCGGTCGGTCTGCCGCGGGCGTCGGATTTCTCCGACATCACGAGCGACGCGGTCCTCGCCGCGGATCTCGCTTCGGCCTACGCCAGCGTCGACGACGTCGACGCCTGGGTCGGGGGGCTCGCCGAAGACCCGCTCGCCGCGGAGGGCTCTCAGGTGGGAGAGCTCTTCCGTACACTGCTTGTCATCCAGTTCCAGCGCCTGCGCGAAGGCGACCGCTTCTGGTACGAAAATGCTCTGAGCCCGGCCGAACTCGCGATTGTCGGCGACCTCACGCTGGCCGACATCATCCGCCTGAACACGTCGATTGACGCGGAAATCCAGGACAATGTGTTTTTCACGCCGTGATCGCCGACGCGCATCGGGCGGCTCCCGGGAAGGCTGTTGCGCTCGGGCAACGCCCGCCCGGCGAGGGCGCCACGCTGCGGTCCATGGAGGATTTTCACGCGCGCTCCGCGTGATATCAGGGCGAAGGGGAAAAGGGAGCCTCGGAAGGGCGCGCTTCGCGCTCTTAGCTGAGGGTAGGTGAGAGGGTTCGATGGACAAGGTATGTGATGGTGAAATCTCGGCGCCGACAGGCGAGGGGGTCAGCCGCCGCGCGCTTCTGAGGGGGGCGCTGGCGGGCGCGACGACGCTCGGAGCCGGGGCTCTGGCGGGATGCGACAACACCGCGGTCGCCCAGCTCGTTCCGGCGGGACCGCCCGTCCTGCCGCCGGGCTCCGGCGCCGGTGCGGTCTTCGGGGTCGATCCGTCCGTCCGCGCGATGCAGGCCGCGCTCGTCAAGACGGAGGCGGCGAACGCCAACACCGCGCTGTTTCCTGCGGCGCTTCAGACCAGCAATGACGACGAGACGCTCTATCAGAATTTCATCGCGAGTTTCTCCAAGACGCTCGCGCATAACGCGATCGGCGAAGTGGAGGAGGATTCCTATCTCAGTTACCTCGCCGCGCTGCAGAGCGGCGATCCGGCTGATTTCGACGCCATCATCACGGGGACGCCGGGCCTCGCCGGGCGGTTTGGTCTTGTCAGCCCGCAGGCGGCGTTCGCCTTCGAGTTGACCGGTCTTGACGGCAACGCCGGTCGGATGCCGGCCGCGCCCGCCTTCGCGAGCGCCGAGACGGCGGCGGAAATGGTCGAGCTTTACTGGTATGCTCTGTGCCGGGACGTTCCGTTTGCGCGCTATGAAACGGATCCCCTGATCGCGGCCGCCGTCGCCGATCTGAACGCGCTCTCGCGCAGCGACATCTTCCCCGGCGAGGCGGGACAGGTGACGCCGCGGACGATTTTCCGCTCGGCCCTCCCCGGCGCGACGACCGGGCCGCTGGTCAGCCAGTTCCTGCTGCAGCCCTTCTTTTTCGGCGCGGCCGAGATCTCCCAGCGCTTTCGCCGCGTGACGGAGGGAACGGCGAACCAGTTCATGACGGAGTTTTCCGAGTACCTCGCAATCCAGAATGGCGCGCCGCCGTCTTTCGACGTCACCTTCGGGTCGGACGCGACCTATCTCTATTCGATGCGCCAGCTCGGCGAATTCGTTCATGTCGACAACCCGATCCAGTCCGGCTTGTATGCGGCGACGATCCTGTTCGATCTCGGCGCCTTCGATCCGGACCTGCCGCTCCTCGCCAGCGGCGTGGAAGACGGCTTCGTGAATTTCGGCAAGGCCGACATAACCGCTCTTGTCACACGCGGGCCGCGGCACGCGCTGACGGCGGCCTGGTTCCAGAAATGGCTCGCCCATCGCCGTCTCCGGCCCGAGGCCTACGCCTGCCGGATCAACGTCATGCAGCGCAACCTCGCGGCCTACGACATCCATCCGGACGTGATGAACGCCGACGCGCTCGCGCGGATCAACGCGGCTCAGGCCAGTCAGGTCAATCGCGGCCTTTTGCCGATGGGATATCCGGAAGGCTCGCCGGCGCATCCGGCCTATCCCGGGGGACACTCCACCTTCATCGCCGCGGCGGCGACGATCTGCAAGGGTTTCTACGACGAGGATTTCGTCATTCCCAATCCGGTTCAGCCGGGCGCGGACGGCCTGACGCTGGAGCCCTGGACGGGTGAGGACCTGACCGTCGGCGGCGAACTCAACAAGCTCGTCGGCAACATCACCCACGGCCGCGACGGCGCCGGCATGCACTGGCGCTCGGACGGTCTCGGCAATTTCATCGGCGAGGAGGTCGGCATCTCCATCCTCGCCGACTACAGCCGTACGTATAATGAACAGTTCGACGGATTCAGGCTGACCCGCTTCAACGGCCAGACGATCCGCATCGCAAACGGCGCCGTGATCAGCTAGATCCTCCGCGCGCGCCCCGCCGGCTCGCCATTACGCGCGGCCAGCCCATCGCGCGCGACGCGACCCTGCGCGCGAACAGGCTCCGCGCGACCCACATTGCGTGCGACCCAGTCATTGCGTGCAAAGAGGCGGACGTCTGGCGACTGGCGGCGCCGCCAGCGCGGCGTCTCGCGGGTCGTTCAACTCGCGCCCGCGTCCGCGACCCAGCCGACGCAAGCGCCGATGTCGTTGAGCCCGTGCTCGCCGAGGCAGAACGCCTCCTCATAGGGCGTGCGGGTTGCGGCGATGCATTGCGTCAGCGTGAGCTTGGCCATGGACAGACACTGCTGGCTCTTGGCGTTCTGGGCGTAAACGGAAACAAGCTTGTCGTTCAGCCCGCCGACGGCGTAGCGCGCCGCCAGATTGAGGATGCGGTCCATGACGGCCTCGGCCCGGGCGTCGCTCATGCGCCCGGAAGCGCCCGTCGCGCCCCAGTCATGGCGCCAGCTTGCGATCTCGACGCTGGCGAGGGACGGCGCCGTGACGCCTTTGTCGCGCAGCGGCTGGAAGGGCGGCAGGGCGGCGGCGGGGCGTTTCGAGGCGTAAGCGTTCGCCTCGTCGATGCGCGCGGAGCCGGCCCCGATTTTCTTCTTGCCCCATTTTGTTTTCTGCATCGCATAGGCCTGCGCCTTGAAAGCTTCGCCGAGCTTGTTGAAGCGGCTCGCGTCCTGGGCGGTCATGGCGAGGACGCGTTCAATGGCGGCCTTTCCGCCGGGCAGTCTGCGCGGATAGGTCGGGTCCTCGGCCAGCGTGGCGAAAAAGGCGTCGCGCCCCTTGAGGCGCCTTCGGCCCTGGCGCTTCTTCTTCTTCATTTCCTGTTGCAGGTCGGCGAGGAATTCCGGCGTGTCCGCGGCGACCAGGGCGGCGTAGGCGACCCAGCCCACCGTGAGGGCGTCGGGATCGTGGGCCGCGAGGCGTTTGTGGGCTTCGCGCGTGGTGGCGGGCTTGTCGAAGGGCGTCGCCTCGATGGCGGCGACGTCCTCGCGATAGCGAATGTAGCTCGCTGCGGCGATTTCGAGGGGCGTGGCGGCCGGTTCCTCGAGGGAGTCGGCCCGCGCCGGCGAGCTGGGCGCGAGCACCAGCGCCATCGCCGCGGCGACGCCGCACGCCGTCCTGAGGAATCCGCGGCTGCAGGGGGTCTCGGCAAACCCGTCTCCGCGGACTTTCCCGTTCGCAACCGAAAGACCAGAGGTGAAGGTTCGCACGCGCACACGCAACATAGAAATCGTCTCCCGACTAACGCCTCAATCATGGAAGACGACGCACCCTTGAAGCGCCGCGCCGTCCGCAAAACCCTACCCCGCGACCGCTTAACGGCGGCTTCAGGGACATTAACGCATTCAACTCAAAATCGACACGGGCGATTCGCCGTGCGCGTGAAAATTTTTTGCTTGACCGTCGCGCGCCTCCTTGCGCAACGGCCATTTCGCAGGCGAACCTGACGCCGCAGGCCGTTCAACCTTTGTTAACGAAGACCGGGCGATGGTTAAGAAGCAGAGGTCGCTTTCGCGAGGCGTCATGATCCACCCAAGACTCCGCAGATATCTGTCCGCCGCCTTTGCGCGCCGGGGCGAGGGGCCCGTTTGGAAAGGGGGCGGCGCGCATGGTCTCCTGAAAATCGACGCCGCCGGCCGCATCGTTTCGGCGAACGCGCCCGCCGCCGCCCGGGTAGGGCGGGGCGGCGTGCGGGG
>CAZBOC010000215.1:0-5290 GCA_964493225.1 uncultured Caulobacterales bacterium
AATTAACGCGATAGTCCTTGTTCGTCAGGTTTCGTCCGCTAAGGGAGATGCCGATCCTGTCGTCAAATTCATATCCGACATATGCGTTGAGGAGACCGTAACCCGGCTCGATATCCTGCTGGCCGAATGCGGCGCCGAGCGAATGATCGTCAATGTAGTTGTAGCCCATGGACAGCGTCAGCGCGCCGGGCCCGACGTCGGCGACATAGGTTCCGGTGACGTTGTAATTGTAGTCGGCGATCCGCAACAGCGTGGTGGTCGTTCCCGTGAAGTCGGCGACGGTGCCGGGCGCGCCCGCCGTGGCGTCGGGGTTGAGCGGCACCCTGACGCCGGGGACGACGCCGTCCTCGATCTCCGGATCCAGCAGCCCGAGAAGCCCCGTCAGCGTGAAGCCTGCGAGCGCCTCAGGGGCGACGACGACTTCCAGCTCGGCCCCCTTGATGACGACTTCCGGCAGATTGCTGAGATAGGTGTTCGTGCCGGGTCCGTACCCCGGCGTAACCACGACCTGGTTGATTTGAAAGTCTTCTATCTTGTTTCGAAAAAGGGCGAGATTGAGCGTGAGCTGATTGTCAAGAAACGTGTTCTTCGCTCCGATCTCGTAGGCGGTCACCGTCTCCGGACGATAGGTCAGGAAGTTGTTTTCCGGACAAAGGATCTCTCCGGGAACGCCGTCGCCGTCGTCAGGCGCGCAGTTCGTCTGACCTTCGACCTGTTCGGACAGGGTGCCGCGGATCGAAAAGCCGCCCGAGCGAAATCCCTCGGAACGCGAAGCGTACAGGAGAAGGTCGTCGGTCGCCCGCCAGTCGACGGCGAACCGCGTGATCGCGTCATCGAAAGAGACGCTGTCGTCGATGGGCGTCACGATTGGAACTGTGGCGTCGGGGCCGACAAGAGCCACGAAACTGTTGGTGAAGTCCTTGTCCTCGTCGATATAGCGCACGCCCGCTGAAACAGTCAGACCGTCAATGATCTCGTAGTCCAGATTTCCGAAAAATGACCACGAGCTGTTGTCCTCGGTCGCGTTCTGGAACACGCCGCCATTCGTATCCTGAAAAAAGTCGATGTTGTGGTCGTAATAATAGAACCCGACAAGGTAATCGAGCCGGCCTACGTCGCCCGCCAGGCGGATCTCCTGCGTGAACTGTTCGAATTCCTGATCGCGCGTCGTATGGAGAACGCCGCCCGATGCGGCGAGCGCAAGGTTGATCAACCCGTCGGGGCATCCCGGCGACCCCACGCAAGTGCCGTCGAAATCCTGCCTGACGAAATCTTCCGAGTCGATAAAGCCGGTTACCGAGACAAGCTCGCCGAGCGGCGTGTCAAAAGTCAATGTCGCGTTATAAATGTCAGTGTTTAAATCGCCTTCATCTGTAAAGTTGTTCAGGATTTCCCTTGGGCCAAGCCCTGCAAGACTGCCGGTCTGGGCGTTGTAGCCCGGCGTTTGCGTCAGGTCCGTTCCGATCACCTGGCTGAAGAAATTCGTTGTTAGAAGGTTTCCATACTGAATTGGCGTTCCGCCGCTGTCGAGATTGAAATGATCGTAGATGAATTGCGCATTGAACCATTCCGTCACATCATAGTTGATGGCCGCATTGATGCCGAAGTAACGGTATCCGTCGTCGGTGTGGCCAGTGAAAAGGTTCTCCGTGAAGCCGTCCGTCTCACGGTAGGTTCCGCCAATCTTTACGCCGCCGCGCTCGCCCAGCGGCGCGTTGCCGAGCCCTTTCAGGATAATCTCGTTGTTGGATCCATAGGCCGCGGAAGCGCGCGCGCCGAATTCTCGGGTCGGTTTCGACCGCGTGACGTTGACGACGCCGCCTGTCGTGTTCTTGCCGAAGAAAATGCCCTGAGGACCGCGCCCAACCTCAACCTGTTCTACGTCGAACGCGTCGACCAGCTGTCCGGTGTTGGTGCCGAGGAACAGGCCGTCGACATTGACGCCGACCGCGGGGTTCTGGGTTTTCTCGACTTCGGAGTAGCCTTGCCCGCGAATGAACAGCGCCCCGCCGCCCGGCACCGCGGTCGTCTCGCCGATGAACGTGTTCGGAGCAAGCCCCGTCAGGTCCCGCAGGTCCCTCGGCTTGACGACTTCGATCCGTTGTTCGCCAATGGCCGTCACCGAGACCGGCACGTCCTGAATGCTCTCCTCGCGCCGCGTCGTGGTGACGATGATCATGTCCTCTGCGTCTTCCTCCACGCGGTCGGTTTGCGCGAAAGCGGCGCTCGTCAGCGGAATAACTGATGCGCCAAGCGCGAATGATCCTGCTAAAGATGAAAGCCGAACTCTCTCAAACATGATTTCCCTCCCTGCCGAAATCGCATCGTTCAGCGTGCGACGGCGGTATCGAGAGTGTCGTTCGCTTCACAAAAAAGTCAATACTGTCTAAAACCGTAAGGCCTAACGGTTTTCGTAGTATGGCGCGCGCACCACAGGGGGAGGACGGCGTCTCCGCCGGGCGCGCACGAACCGGCGCCGTTGAAACGGCTGCGTTGATTTGTGCGCCGCGAAGCGCCGAGCGTTTCCGCCGGATTTTGCGCTGTGCAAGCGCCGACACTTGGGAGGAAAAGAGACGATGGGTAAACTGACGGGTAAAGCGGCGATTGTTCTCGGCGCAGCGGGCGCTGACAATATGGGCCAGGTCATCGCAAGACGCTTCGCCGAGGAAGGCGCCAAGGTTATGGTCGCTGGCCGAAATGAACCAGAACTTGAACGTCTTTCCACTGAGCTTCAGGGCGCCTATGCGATCTGCGACATCACGCGGCGCGCCGACATTGATGCGATGGCGGCGAAGACGAGGGAAGCTTTCGGCGGGCTCGACATCGCCGTCAATGCGACGGGGTGGGGCCTGCTCGCGCCCTTCGCAGAGATCAGCGAGGCCGACCTCGACAAGATGATCGCGCTGCAGTTCAAGGGGCCGTTCATATTCCTGCAAGTCGTCGCGGAAGCGATGCGGGAAAGGGGCGGATCGATCATCCAGATTTCCTCGGCGACGGCCAAGATCATGCTGGAGAACCACGCCGCCTACATGGGCACGAAGGCCGGCGTCGACCACGTGGTCCGCTGCGTCGCCAACGAATACGGACGCCACGGGGTAAAGGCCAACTCGATATCTCCAGGCCTCACCGAAACGCCGATGACGGCGGCGGCCCTCGCCGCCCCCGGCCTCAAGGAGGCGTTCAGAAAGGAATACCCGCTGGGACGCATCGGGACCTCGGCGGACATCGCGGCCGCCGCCGTCTTCCTCGCCTCGGATGAATGTTTCATGACCGGCGAGAATCTCCAGGTGAACGGCGGTCTCTGCCTGCGGCGCAATCCGACTCCGGAGGAAATGCAGGAAGCGATCAGCAAGGCGTCCGCTTGAAGCCCGGCCCCGGCGCTAGAGCGTCTGACCGTCGTCGATGGTGAAGATCGATCCCGTCACGCGGCGTGCGGCGTCCGACAACAGAAAGGCGATGATGTGGTCGAGATCGGTCTCAGCCATCAGCCGCCGGCGGGGCCAACGGTTCATCTGTCTGCGCCCGCCCTCGGTCGCAAACCATTCCCGGTTGAGATCGGTCTGAATATATCCCGGGCAGAGGACGTTCACGTTGACGCCCGAACTGGCCCATTCGCGCGCAAGAACCCTGCCGAGTTGCGCGGCGCCGGCTTTCGCGGCGCTGTAGGCGGCGAGCCCGGGCTCAACATGGTTCGCGGTGATTGAAGAAATGACGACGATCCGGCCGTGCTCTCGCTG
Organism: uncultured Caulobacterales bacterium; assembly: GCA_964493225.1. Taxonomy (GTDB): domain Bacteria; phylum Pseudomonadota; class Alphaproteobacteria; order Caulobacterales; family Parvularculaceae; genus JAJFFW01. Next base: position 3,738 of record CAZBOC010000215.1, read on the forward strand.
TTTCGCCCCGGCGGCGACCATGCGCCGGGCGGCTTCGCGCGCGGTCAGGAAAACGCCTTTCAGATTGACGTCCAGCACCCTTGCGAAATCGTCCGCATCGATACCGACGGCGAGGCCTTCGGCGTTCATGCCGGCGTTAGCGATGACGCTGTCGACGCCGCCGAATATTCGCTCCGCCTCGTCGAAAGCTTCGATCGTGGTCTTTTCTTCGGCGACGTCCGTCGCGATCGCAGCCGCCCGTCCGCCAGCGGCTTCAATCTCAGCGCACAGCGCGTCGAGCCGGTCCTTGCGCCTTGCGCAGAGCCCGACCGCGGCGCCAGCCGCCGCACAGACCCGCGCAAAATGCGCGCCGAGCCCGGACGACGCGCCGGTGATCAAAACTGTCCTCCCGCTCAGATCGATCGAAAGCGCCATCAGGTGATTCTTCGCTGCTAGATCGTCAGGCCCTGGCTTCGTCTTGGGTCGCCGGGCCCTCCTATGCCGGCGCGGTGAAGAAATCGGCGCGCGGAACACCTTCCCCATCATAGACCGGCTCGAAATGGTCCACGCGATACTTCTTCGTTTCCGCCGCCAAAATGCCGACCCCGGCGAGATGAGCGGCCATGTTCCGGTAAGGCTCGGCTCCAAGGTGGAAAGCGAGTTCTTTCTCACCCGTCCATTCTTCGAAAACGTGGATACGCTGCGGGTTGTATGGATCCGGCGTCCAGTCATAGGCGACGCAGCCCGGTTCCTCGAGCGCCGCGCGGATAAAGGGTTCGGCGTCTTCAAGCGCCTTCGCCCGCTTGTTGGCGTCGACGTCGATGGTTCCGGCGATCAGAATGCGCATGTTAGTGGTCCCTTATCTCGTCGGTGATTTCGTGGAGAATCTCATAGCGCCGCCGCGCGAACCGCCACGCGCCGTCCGCCTTGGACAGTTCGTCCGCATAGGCGCCTTCGATGCGGCGCCGCGCACCACCGTGTTCGATCAGCGTTTCGCGAACATAGACGCGCGCGCGCGCCTTCAGCCCGTCGATCTCTATCGCGCCGGGCGTGGCTGCGAAACCGACATAGGAAAAGCCGTCCATCGCCCCTTTCCACGTTTCGACGATCGCGGGCCGGCCCGCCACCACGTGGCCGAGGAGGTCCCATTCCGCGTCTTCGGTCCACGTATCGGCCCAGGCGTCCGCGTCGCGCCTGTGCACCGCGTCGTTGTAAGTCTCGATCAGCTCACGGATCGCGACGCGATCTTCAAGCGGGCCGTTATACGCCATCAGTTCACCGCCCTTTCCCTGTCCGTCCAATACTTCTCGCGCAATTCGCGTCGCAGGATCTTGCCTGATGGATTGCGCGGCAGCGCCTTGACGAAATCGACCGATTTCGGACATTTGTAAGCGGCGATGCGCTCGCGCGCGTATGCGATGACGGCATCTGGGCTGGCCTTTGCGTCAGGTTTCAGGACGACGCAGGCCTTGACGGCCTCGCCCCATTTTTCGTCCGGCACGCCGATTACGCCGACGACGGCGACGGCCGGGTGGCCGATTATCGCGATCACCACCACGGCCGGATAGATGTTA
>CAZBOC010000216.1:0-5282 GCA_964493225.1 uncultured Caulobacterales bacterium
ATTCCGAGCACGGATTGGAGGCGCGAATTTCGCCGCCCGCCGGGCAGGTGTGCCAGGCGTTGATCGTGTCGTGATATTGCAGCCCCGGGTCGGCGCAGGTCCAGGCGGTCTCGCAGATCATCTCCCAAAGGGCGCGCGCCCTGATCGTCTTGACCGGCGCTCCGGTGACGCGCGCCGTCAGATCCCAGTCGGCGCCTTCGGCCACCGCTTTCAAAAACCCGTCGGTGACGCGCACGGAGTTGTTCGCATTCTGACCGCTGACCGTGCGATAGGCCTCGCTTTCCCAGTCGAGATCAAAACTCGCGACCTCGATGTCGCGGAAACCCTGGCGCGCGAAATCGAGCGCGCGGGCGATCGCGGCTTCGGGGACGAACGCCTTGCGGGCGGCCTTGACGGCGGCTTTGAGCGCCGGGTTGCGTTTCGGGTCGAGCCGGCTCTCGTCCTCCCGGGCCCAGGCGGCGTCGATGATTTTCGGCAGGTGGGCTTTGAGGACGCGCGAGCCGGCGACAAGCGCTGCGACTTTCTGTTCCTCGACGGCCTTCCAGCGAACAAAATCCTCAATATCGGGATGATCTGCGTCGAGAACGACCATCTTGGCGGCGCGCCGCGTCGTCCCGCCGGACTTGACCGCGCCGGCGGCCGCGTCGCCGACCTTCAGGAAGCTGATGAGACCCGAGCTCTTGCCGCCGCCGGCGAGCGCTTCGTCGCGTCCGCGCACGCAGGAGAAATTCGTGCCCGAACCGGAGCCGTATTTGAAGAGCAGCGCCTCGCGCTTCCACAGATCCATGATCCCGCCCTCTCCGACGAGGGTGTCGTCGACGGACTGGATGAAACAGGCGTGGGGCTGCGGGCGCTGATAGGCGCTGTCGGACTCGGTCATGGCGCCGGTTTCGGGATCGACGAAATAATGACCCTGGCCGTCGCCTTCGACGCCATAGGCCCAGTGGAGCCCGGTATTGAACCATTGCGGCGAGTTGGGCGCGCCGATCTGGGCGGCGAGCATGTACTGCATCTCGTCGACGAAGCTTTGCGCGGCGTCCTCGTCGTCAAAATAGCCGCCTTTCCAGCCCCAGTATCCCCAGGCGCCGGCCATGCGCGCGAAGACCTCCCGGGCGCTTCGCTCCGGCCCGTAGCGGTCCTCCGCGGGCAGCTTGGCGAGGGCGGCGACATCGGGCATCGAGCGCTGCAGGAACTCCGGGACGCCCGGTTCGCGCACGCGTTTCGTCGCCGCCGGGACGCCCGTCTTGCGCAGGTATTTCTGCGCGAGGATGTCGACCGCCGTCTGGCTCCAGTGGCCCGGCGCTTCGACGGCGCGCATTTCGAACAGGATTTCGCCGGAAAACGAGCGGATCTCGCTGTCAAACGCCCTGAACGCGAGGGTTTCAAAGGGAGCGCCGGGCGTTTTCGTGTGGATCCGGGCGATGCGCATGGCTGAGCCTTCGTTGCGTTGCCGATATGCGCGTAAGCTAGGCGCGAATCACACTCTTCTCAATGATTCGGCAAGGCGCACAAGCTTATGATGGCGCGGCGATATCCTCCCGCGCGCCGCCTATGGACGGGACCGTCGCGCGGCGCCATAGTCCGCGCCGATTGCGTTGCCGGGCAAGCGTCGGCGCTTGGAAGTTATTGATGTTCGAACGGATTTTCACCTGGTGGAACAGCACGACCTTTGGAACGGCGCTCACGCTGTTCCGGCGCGGTGCCAGGCTGGTGGGCGAGGACCAGCAGGCCAACCGTTATTACGAGGAGAGCGAGCCGAGCGCCTCGGACGGACGCAAGCGCCGCTGGGTCGTCTATCACGGCGTTGCGGAAGCTTCGCGCGTGCCGCCGGACTGGCACGGGTGGCTGCACCACACATTCGAAGAGCCGCCGACGGAGGCGCCGCTCAAGCGCCAGGCCTGGGAGAAAGATCATCTGCCCAACATGACGGGAACCCCGCTCGCCTATCACCCCGCCGGCAGTCTTGTCGGCTCGAGCGACCCTGATAAGCTGACGCGGGATTACGAGGCCTGGTCGCCTGACGAGGCCTGAGCGGCGAGGAGGTCGCGATGGAAAAGGGCGGTTTTTTCGAAACCATTATCGGCATCGTCGTCGTCGCCGTGGCGGCGGCCTTCCTGTATTACGCCTATAACGTCAGCGGCGCAGACAGCGGCCGCGACGGCTATGACCTCAACGCAGTGTTCGGAAAGATCGACGGCCTCGCGCTCGGCGCCGAGGTGCGAATCGCGGGCGTGAAGGTCGGGGCGGTCACCGCGAACGCCCTCGACACGGACACCTATGAGGCGCGCGTGCGCATGTCGATCGACAAGAGCGTTCCGGTTCCGGAGGATTCGATCGCCAAGGTCGTCTCCGACGGGCTGCTCGGCGGAGCCCACCTCGCCATCGAACCAGGCGCGTCCGAAGAGATGCTGCGCGACGGCGAGACCATCACCATCACGCAAGGATCGGTCGATCTTCTCGGCCTCGCGGTGAAGGCCTTTACCGATACGACCTCGGAAAACGGCGGAGCGGGCGGCGACGAACCGGGCCTTGATCCGCTGGGAGATTTTTGAGCATGGCGATCGGCAAGACGCCGGCGCTCGCCTGCGCCGCCGCGTTCGCCTTGCTCTCTGCGGCCGCGTTCGGCCAGGCTGCGGGGAGCGATGCGGAGCCGTGCGCGCAGAGCGCGCCTGCGGCACCTGGGTCCGATCCCTTCGTCTGGAAACTCGACCGTCTGTCGCGCAGCGTCGACGACCCGTTCGCCGATCTCGAGATCAACGAGACCCGTGAGCCGGTTTCCGTAACGCTCCGGGCACTGAACAAGATTACGGCGCGCTATGTCGATATCGAGGCGCCGATGGAGGAGATCGCCGCTTTCGGCACGCTTGAGATCGTGCCGCGTTTCTGCGACAAACGTCCGCCTGAGGAGTTTCCGGAAACGACCGCCTTTCTACAGATCTACGATCTCGGAGTGACGGACGAACAGGCCGAGGCGATGGACGCCGATGGGGGGGACGGGGGCGCTGCCGCCTCATCCGGCGACGGCCCGGCTGTCGACGCATCGGTCGTCAAGGCCTCGGCGGAAGCGCTTTTCGCCGAGGACGATGCGGCGTCGGGGGCGGCGTCGGGGGCGGCGTCGGGGGCGGCGTCGGAGGCTGCGAATACCGGGGCCGAGGGCCGGACGGCCGGCTGGGGTCCGCCTCCCGTCGATGAAGGCTCCGCGACCGACCCGCTCGGCGATCTTTCCGAAGGCGCGAAAATTTTTTCCGGCTGGATGTTTGCGTCCAGCCCGGCGCTGAACGCGCTTGAGCATCCGGTCTACGACATCTGGGTGATCGACTGCAAAACGGTTCGCGTCGACAAATAGGCCGGCGCGTCGTCGAAGCGGACCGCGTCGGGGACATGTCGCGCGAGCAGTTGCTGGTATTGCGAATTCGAAACCTCCTCGACGCCGAACTGCGCCAGGTGATCGGTAAAGAATTGCGTGTCGAGCAGGCTGAACCCGGCGAGCTTCAGCCGGGCGATCAGGTAAAGCATCGCAATCTTGCTGGCGTTGTCGACGCGCGAGAACATGCTCTCGCCGCAGAAGATCCCGCCTAGCGCGACGCCGTACAGTCCCCCGACAAGCTCGTCGTTGCGGTAGCATTCGACCGAATGGGCGCGTCCCAGAAAATGGAGTTCGGTGTAAACCTCGACGATGGCGTCGTTGATCCAGGTGTCCGGCCGTTCGGGCCGTCCCTCCGCGCAGGCGGCGATGACGCCGGCGAAATCAGCGTCGACGCGCACGTCGAAAGGCTCGGACTTCAAAAGGCGACGCAGTTTCTTCGGCGCGCGCGCCCGGTCGAGCCGGAGAACGCCCCGCTCGTCCGGCAGGACCCAGACGACGTGAGCATCCTCGCGATGCTGGGCCATTGGAAAATAGCCCAGCATGTAGGCCCGAACGAGTTCTTCCGCGGGTATCGCTGATGCCGAATCGCGCGCCACGGTTCAACTATCCGGCAGGTCGGCCCGCAATGCAATCGCGCCCGCGAGCATGGGAAAGGCTCACCGGCCGCGAGCGAGCCATTCTTCGAGCCAGTGAATGTGATAATCGCCCGACTGAAAATCGCGCTCTTCTATGAGCCGTGCAAAGAGCGGGATGGTCGTCTCGACCCCTTGCAACGCCATTTCGTTCAGGGCCCGACGCAGACGCGCGATGCAATGCTCGCGGTCGTCGCCGAAGACGATCAGTTTACCGATCATCGAGTCGTAATATGGGGGGATCCGGTAGCCGGTGTAAATCGCGCTGTCGAAGCGAACGCCCGGCCCGCCGGCCGTATGGAAATAGGAGATCTCGCCGGGCGAGGGCCTGAATGTTTCCGGATCCTCGGCGTTGATCCGGCACTCGATGGCGTGGCCGCGGTAGACGACGTCTTCCTGCTTGAAACTCAAGCGCGCGCCCGCCGCGATATTGATCTGCTCGCGCACGATGTCGATGCGCGTGACCTGTTCCGTCACGGGATGTTCGACCTGCAGGCGGGTGTTCATCTCGATGAAGTAGAAGCGCCCGTCCTCATAGAGGAACTCGATCGTCCCGGCCCCGAGATAACCGAGCTTGGCGATGGCGCGGCGCGCGATTTCGCCGATTTCCTCGCGCTGCTCGGGCGTGAGGGCCGGCGAGAGCGCTTCTTCAAGGAGCTTCTGGTTGCGCCGCTGGAGCGAGCAGTCGCGTTCGCCGAGCTGAACGACATTTCCATGACTGTCGGCGATGATCTGGATTTCGATGTGGCGCGGCGTCGACAGGTATTTTTCAAGGTACACAGTGTCGTCGCCGAAAGCCGCCGCCGATTCGGCGCGGGCGGTCTGGTAGGCTTCGGCGAGGTCGTCCGGGGCCATCGCAAGCTTCATCCCGCGCCCGCCGCCGCCCGAAGCCGCCTTGACGAGGACGGGAAAGCCGATGTCCTCGGCCGCGCTTCGCGCGCGCTCCAGCGTGTCGAGGCTTCCTTCAGAGCCCGGAACGAGGGGAATGCCGGCCTCGCCGACGGCCGTCTTTGCGGCGATTTTGTCGCCCATGATCCGGATGTGCTCCGCGTCCGGCCCGATGAAGGTGATGTTGTGCGCCTTGACGATTTCGGCGAAGCGGGCGTTCTCGGAGAGAAACCCGTAGCCCGGATGGATCGCGTCCGCGCCCGTGATCTCGGCCGCCGAGATGATGGCGGGGATATTGAGATAGCTCGCCTTGGGCGGCGGCGGCCCGATGCACACGCTTTCGTCGGCGAGGCGGACATGCATGGCGTCGGCATCGGCCGTGGAATGGACGGCGA
>CAZBOC010000217.1:0-3452 GCA_964493225.1 uncultured Caulobacterales bacterium
CGCCGGACCATGTCGTCAATCTGATGTCGTTCATCGCCGAGGAGACGCGCGAGATTCTCGCCTCCCTCGGCGCGCGTTCGCTGGAAGACGTGATCGGACGATCGGATCTCCTAAACCAGGTCCATCGCGGGGCGCCGGACCTTGACGATCTCGATCTCAATCCGATGCTGACGCGCGTCGACGCTGGCGAAAGGCCCCGTCGTTCGACGAGAAACGGGCGCAACGAGCCGACGCCGACGCTCGATGAGGAGATCTTGCGCGACGCCGCGCCCGTCTTCGAGCGGCGTGAGAAGATGCAGGTGACCTACACGGTCAAAAACACCGACCGGACGATCGGGGCCCGGACGTCTTCGGCGATAGTGCGCGCCTTCGGCGCCGAGGGCCTGCCGGAAGCGCACCTCACCGTGCGGCTGACCGGCTCGGCGGGCCAGTCCCTCGGGGCTTTCGCGGCGAAAGGCCTCCAGATCGAGCTTGAAGGCGACGCCAATGATTATGTCGGCAAGGGGCTTTCCGGCGCGAGCATCGCCATAAGGCCGCCGAAGGACGCCGCGCGCCGCGCCCGTGAAGACGCGATCATCGGCAACACCTGCCTGTTCGGCGCGACGTCGGGCGCTCTTTTCGCCGCAGGCCGGGCCGGCGGGCGCTTCGCGGTCAGGAATTCCGGCGCGGTCGCCGTCGTCGAGGGCTGCGCGGCCAATGGCTGCGAATACATGACGGGCGGAACGGTCGTCATTCTCGGGACTGTCGGCGACAATTTCGCCGCCGGCATGACCGGGGGGCGCGCCTATGTGCTCGACGCCGACGGGATGTTCGAGGCCTGCGTCAATCCGGACAGCGTCGTCTGGCGGCGCTTCGACGAAGGCCCGCCGGACCGGGAGGCCGAATGCCGCGCCCTGATCGACCGGCACGCGGCCGGGACGGGGTCCTTTTTCGCAGGTGAGATTCTCGCCGACTGGCCGCGCTGGCGCGAGCGGTTTTTCGAAGTCGTGCCGAGGGAGATTATGAAACGCGAGGAAGCGTTGGCGAAGACCGCGGCGGAATGAGGCCGGCCCTGCGTCGCGCGACGTCTTGCCCGCCCCGTCCGAGCGCCATATCTCAACATCATGACCGAGAGTCTCGCCATCGCCGTCGCTCAAATTCCGCCGATTGTCGGCGACGTCTCCGGCAATGTCGCGAAAATCCGGGCCGCCCGCGCCCAGGCGGCGCGCGCCGGCGCGGATCTCGTCGTCTTCTGCGAGCTCGTCGTTTCCGGCTATCCGCCGGAAGACCTCGTTCAGAAGCCCGCCTATCAGCGCGCCTGCCGCGAAGCCGTCGAGGCGCTGGCCGCTGAGACCGCCGATGGCGGGCCCGCCATGATCGTCGGCGCGCCGTGGCGGGAGGGAGCCGCGCTCTACAACGCCGCGCATTTCCTAAGGGACGGCGCCATCGCGGCGACGCGCTACAAGGTCCGCCTGCCGAATTACGGCGTCTTCGATGAGCCGCGACGATTTACGCCGGGCCCGGAGTTTCCCCAGCCAATCGAATTTTGCGGCGCCCGCCTCGGCCTGATGGTCTGCGAGGACATGTGGATCCCCGGCGCCGGCGAGGCGCTGGCCGAGGCGGGCGCGGATTTTTTCATCGTCCCCCATGGCTCGCCCTTTCGGGTCACCGGACTTGAAGAGCGCGTCGCGGCCGCCCGCGAGCGCGTGCGCGCGACGGGATTGCCGCTCCTGTTCGTCAATCAGCTCGCCGGCCAGGACGAGATTGTTTTTGAAGGCGCCGCTTTCGTGATGGGCCGGGACGGGGCGGTCGCATTCCGCGCGCCGCAATTCGAGTCCGGCCTGTTCATGACATCCTGGAAAAAATCGGTAGACGGATGGGAGTGCGTGGAAGGTCCGGCCGCTGACTGGGTCGGCGGCGAAGAAATGGTTTACCGCGCCGTGACGATGGGCGTGCGCGACTATATCGAAAAGAACCGATTTCCGGGCGTCGTGATCGGATTGTCCGGCGGCGTTGATTCAGCGCTCACAGCCGCGATCGCGGTCGACGCGCTGGGGGCGGATCGCGTGCGCTGCGTGATGATGCCCTCCCGTTACACCGCTGATGAAAGCCTCGAGGACGCCGCCGCCTGCGCTTCCGCCCTCGGCGTCTCCCATGAGACCATCCCCATCGAGCCGGCGGTGGCGGCCTTCGCCGAGATGCTCGCGCCGGCTTTCGAGGGCCGCGCGCCCGATACGACGGAAGAAAACATCCAGTCGCGCATCCGCGGCGTCATCCTGATGGCCCTGTCGAACAAGTTCGGGCCAATGGTGCTGACGACCGGCAACAAGTCGGAAATGTCCGTCGGCTATGCGACGCTCTATGGCGACATGAATGGCGGCTACAATCCGCTTAAGGATATTTACAAGACGGACGTCTTTCGCCTTTGCCGCTGGCGCAACGCGAACCATGCGCCGGGTCTTGAAGGTCCGAAGGGCGTCGTGATCCCGGAACGGATCATCACGAAACCCCCTTCGGCGGAGCTTCGTGAAGATCAGCGCGACGACGACAGCCTGCCGCCCTATGAGGTTCTCGATGCGATCCTGGAACGCCTCGTCGAGCGCGAAATGGCGATCCGCGAGATCGCGGCCGACGGCTATGAGGAGGCGACCGTCAGGCGCGTCGAACATCTTCTCTACGTCGCGGAATACAAGCGCCGCCAGGCGCCGCCGGGCCCCAAAGTCACGCGCGTCAATTTCGGCCGCGACCGGCGCTATCCGATCACGAACGGGTGGCGCGACCGCTAGGCGCGGCGGGACCTTTTCAACCCGGGCGCAGGCGCGCATACTCCGCGCTAACGCAACAGGGGAGACAGTCTCGTGGTCAGAAGCATTCTTGCAACCCTCGTCATGGCGCTGGCTGCGGCGGCGGCTCTGCCGGGCGCGGCCCGCGCCCAGGCCGCCGACCCGGATCGCGGGAAGACGACGGATCAGCTTCGCGCGGAAATCGCCGAACTCGCCGACGTGACGAAACATGTGCTCGTGCCGATGCGCGACGGCGTCGGTCTGTCGACGGACATTTACCTGCCCAAGAACCGCGAGGGAAAAGTGCCCCTGATCTGGTGGCGCACGCCTTATCAGTACAATCCCCTGCGCCGCACCCATATGAGCTTTCTCGCGAAGGCCCTGCGCGCGGGCTACGGCTTTGCATTCCAGAACGAGCGCGGAAAGTTTTACTCCGAGGGCGACTGGGAAATTCTCGGCTTTCCGCGCACCGACGGCGTCGACGCGCTCGACTGGTTCGCCGAGCAGGAATGGTCGACGGGCAAGGTCGGCGCCATCGGGTGTTCCTCGCCGGCGGAATGGCAGCTCGCGCTCGCGGATGAAAACCACCCGGCGCTCGCCGCGATCGTGCCGATGGCGCCGGGGGCCGGCATCGGCAAGGTTGGCGAATACTGGGAGCAGGGCAACTGGTATCGCGGCGGCGCGGAACAG
>CAZBOC010000217.1:3552-5269 GCA_964493225.1 uncultured Caulobacterales bacterium
CGCGACAATGTCGGCGAAGTCGGCGAGCGCAGCTTCCCGGATCCGGCTCTCGACTACTATGATCTCATCTTCGCGTTCTTCGATCGTTATCTGAAAGGCGAGGAAAACGGCTTCGAGGCCGAGACGCCCGCCGTCCAGTATTACGAGATGGGCGCCGACAAGTGGCGGTCCGACGAAAGCTGGCCGCCGAAAGGCGCACGTGAAGTCACTTTTTATCTTGATGCGGAAGACGGCGCCAACAGCCTCTTTGGCGACGGCGTTCTGCGCCGGGGCGGGCCGGCGGACAGGGGCGCCGCGTCCGACAGCTTCATCTACGACCCGATGAACCCGGTCGCCAGCCTCGGCGGCGGCATTTGCTGCATCGGCGGGGCCGTTGAGGGCGGCGCCTTCGACCAGCGGCCGAACGAGGCGCGCCAGGACGTGCTCGTCTATACGAGCGAGCCTTTGGAGGACGGCCTCCATGTCGCAGGACCGGTGAAGCTGACGCTTTTCGTCTCATCAGACGCGCCGGATACGGACTTCATGGTCAAGCTTGTGGATGTTTTCCCCGACGGGACGGCCTATAATCTCGACGAGACCGCTCAGCGCGCGCGATGGCGCGAGGGCTATGACCGCGCGCCTGTCTTCATGGAGGAGGGCGCGGTCTACGAGATCGCCATTCAGCCCATGGCGACAGCGAACTACTTCGCCCCCGGCCACCGCGTCCGGCTCGAAGTCACGTCGTCGAACTTCCCGCGTTTTGCGCGGAATCTGAATACGCGCGCGCCCGTGCCGGAGCAGGCCGAGCCGCGCGTCGCCCGCAACAGCGTTCACCATTCGGCGGCCCATCCCTCCCGCCTGACCCTGACGGTCGCGCCGCAATAGCCCGGCGGGCTGTCATTTGACGCGCCGCGCCGAAGGGCGTACCGACACGCCCTGCGCTGTCTTCTTTTCGGGAACGCCCGATGACCGTCACCGTTCGCTTCGCCCCCTCGCCCACCGGCAAGCTCCATGTCGGCAATGTGCGCGCCGCCCTCTGGAACTGGCTTTTCGCGCGCAAGGAAGGCGGCAAGTTCATCCTGCGGATCGACGACACCGATCTTGAGCGCTCAACGAAGGCGTTTGAGGATGCGATCAAGGCCGATCTCGCCTGGCTGGGCCTTGACTATGACGAGACCTTCAACCAGTCCTCGCGCTTTGAGCACTACGACCGGGCGGCGGAGAAACTGAAAGAAGAGGGGCTCCTTTACCCCTGCTTCGAGACGCCGGAGGAGCTCGACCGCAAGCGCAAACTGCAGCGGGCGCGGGGCCTGCCGCCGGTCTATGACCGGGCCGGTCTTCGCTATACGGATGACCAGCGCGCCGGCTTCGAGGCCGAGGGGCGGCGCGCGCACTGGCGCTTCAAGCTCTCCCAGGAGCTGGTCGTCTGGACCGACTTGATCAGGGGCGAGACGACCGTCGATACGGCGAGCGTCTCCGACCCGGTCCTGATCCGCGAGGACGGGCAATATCTCTACACGCTGCCCTCCTGCGTCGACGACATCGACGCGGGCGTGACCCATGTCATCCGCGGCGAGGATCACGTCACCAACACGGCCGTGCAGGTCGAACTCATCCGCGCCCTCGGGGCGGAGCCTCCGCAATTCGCCCATCACTCGCTTCTCGTCGGCGCGTACGGCGAGTGGCTTTCAAAGCGCCTCTGCTCGCTTTCCGTCGTGGCGATGCGCGAGGCGGGCCT
>CAZBOC010000218.1:0-5207 GCA_964493225.1 uncultured Caulobacterales bacterium
GGTAACGCTGGGCCGGGCCGCGCTGCCGACGCTAAAAGCCTCAGGCGAAGCGGATCGCGAGCGGACCGGTGAAGGCGAACCGGCGCAGGCGCGGGTTCGACTCGCGGGTTGAGCAGGGGATAGGGAACGAGCAGACGATGGCGAGCGCACCGAGACTTTCCACTACGCCCCGGACGCAGGCCGGCGACGCGCCCGACCTTGCGGGCCTGCCGCACCAGACTCACCGGCTCGGAAGCATTGTTTCCGTAAACGGATCGCATGCGCTCGTCATGCTTGATCCGGACCGTCAGCAAGCGGACCGGACCCATCGCCCGCAGCTCGGAGCGATCATGAGCGTTGACGCCGGCGCCAGCGTGGTGCTGGGTCTCGTCAGCGCCATGAGCGTGCCCGCGCCCAGCCACGACGCCGCCTCGGGCGATCTGCGCATTGTCGAGCTTGAGCTCATCGGCGAGTTCACGAAACCGACCGCCAAGGCGCCGGCCCGCTTCCGGCGGGGCGTCTCATCCTATCCGACCCTCGGCGACAGCGTCCATGTGGCGACGCGGGGCGAACTCGCCGCGCTCTTCGCCGTGACGGGCGCGGCGAGCGTGCGGGTCGGCGTCGTCAAGCAGGATACGGCGATCCCCGCGACGGTCGCCGTCAATGAGCTCTTCTCGCGCCATTGCGCCATCGTCGGGACCACCGGCGCGGGCAAGTCCTGCGCGATCGCCCTCATTCTGCGCGCGGTCCTCGAGCAATACGCGAACGCCCATATCGTCGTACTCGATCCGCACAATGAATATGCAAACTGTTTCGGCGACATGGCGATCGCCTTCGACGCGACCAATCTGACCCTGCCCTACTGGATGCTGACATTCGACGAACTCGTCGAGATTCTCTATCCTGGCCGGCTGGGCTATGACGAGGAAATCGAGATACTCGCCGATCTCATCCCCACGGCCAAGAAGCTCGCGATGAACGCCATGGCGGCCGGCGTCTCGCTGGTCTCCGGGCGGCGGCTCGACGCCAGTTCGGTCACCGTGGACACGCCGAGCCCCTACCGCATTTCCGACTTGCTCAGCCTGATCGACAAGGCGCTCGGCGGGCTTGATGCGACGCGCACTTCCGGGCCTTTCAAGCGCCTGCGCGCGCGGCTCCACAATCTGAGCCAGGATGCGCGCTACGCCTTCATCTTCGGCGGGCTGACGGTTCAGGATACGATGACGCAAATCCTGAGTTCGATTTTCCGCATGCCCGTCGACGGCGCGCCCGTGAGCGTGATCGAGCTTGGCGGGCTCCCGGAGGAAGTCGGTCAGGTCGTCGTCTCCGTCATCGCCCGGCTTTCGTTTGAATTCGGCCTTTGGAGCCACGGCGCGACGCCGATCGCGCTCGTCTGCGAGGACGCCCATCGTTACGCGCCCGCCGACCCCAAAACGGGCTTCGCGCCGACGCGCAACGCGCTTGCGAAAATCGCCAAGGAGGGGCGCAAAACCGGGATTTCCCTTTTCGTGGCGTCGCAGCGGCCGACCGAGCTCGACCCGACGATCCTCTCCCAGTGCAATACGATTTTCGCCATGCGTCTCGCCAACCTCGCCGACCAGGAGGCGCTCCAGGCGGCCGTGCCCGACGCGTCGACGTCGCTCCTGAACTGCCTGCCCTCGCTGGGGCTCGGCGAGGCGATCGCGGTCGGCGAGGGCGTGCCGCTGCCGACGCGGATCCGCTTCGACGCCCTGCCGCGAGACGCCGTGCCGCGCAGCCTGACCGCGAGCTTCTCCGACGGCTGGTCGGTCGAAATGACCGACCCCGGCTTCATCGAACGCATCGTCGAGCAGTGGCGCGCCCAGCGTTTCCTCCTGCCTGAAGTCTGACGGGCTTGTCAGCGCCGGCCCGGCGTCGCACAATCAGGCCTTCGGAGGGTTTCTTCATGAAGACAGTCATCGCCTTGCTGGCGGCGCTCGCCGCCCTCGTTGCGCAGGCCGCCGCCCAGGAAGACGCCGCGCCGCTGACGATCGTCATCCATGGCGGGGCCGGCGCGCTAGAGCCCGGTCGCTACACCGACGCCGAGGAGGCCGCCTACAAGGCCAAGCTGACCGAAGCGCTGGAGGTCGGCTATTCGGTCCTGGAAGACGGCGGCCCTGCCCTCGACGCGATCGAGGCGGCCATCGTGACCATGGAGGATTCGCCCCTCTTCAACGCCGGCAAGGGCGCCGTCTTCACCCGCGACGGCGAGAACGAGCTCGACGCCTCGATCATGGACGGGGCCAGCCTGAACGCCGGCGCCATCGCGGGCGTGACGCGCATCAAGAACCCGATCCGGCTTGCGCGCGCCGTGATGGAAAACTCCGAGCACGTTATGTTTGCCCGCGACGGAGCCGAGGAGTTCGCCAAGGACCAGGGGATCGACTTCGTGCCGAAGAAGTATTTCCGCACGGAGCGGCGCTGGAACGCCTACAAGCGGGCCCTCGATCGGGAGAAACAGCAAAAGAACGGCGCGCTCCCAGGCGGCTTTCTGACCGGTGACTTCAAATACGGGACCGTCGGGGCCGTCGCGCTGGACGCGCGGGGGAACCTTGCGGCCGGCACGTCGACGGGCGGCATGACGCTGAAACGTTTCGGCCGCGTGGGCGACGCCCCGATCATCGGCGCCGGGACTTTCGCGGACAACAGATCCTGCGCGGTCTCGGCCACCGGGCATGGCGAATATTTCATGCGCCTGACGATCGCGCGCGACATCTGCGCCCAGGTTGAATATGGCGGCGAGACCGTCGCCGAGGCCGCGGACGACGTCATCAACGGTCGGCTTGAAACTCTCGGCGGCGACGGCGGCGTCATCGTCCTTGGCAAAGACGGCGAAGTCGCCATGGTGTTCAACTCCGCGGGCATGTTCCGCGGCGTCAAACAGGGCGACGCGGCGCCGGCGGTCGCGATCTATCGCTAGCGGCTCCGGCGTCAGGCGAACCGCGGCCGCCCGGGGCGCGCCGCGCTTCTTCAGATGACGAACCGGTCAAGCGCCCTCGACGTTTGCGAGCCTCCGACCTCCGCAGCCCCGCCCAGCACGTAGATCCCGTCTTCGAGGGCGACCGCGCCAAGGCCGTGACGCGGCCGGGGCATCTCAGCGACGGCGCGCCATTTGTCCTCGCGCGGATCATATTCGAAACCGTCGGCGTAGACGCCGCCGCGGCCCGGATTGGCGCCGAACCATTCGCCTCCGAAGGCGTAAATGAAACCGTTCCATACCGCCGCTGCGAGCCCGCCCTGACCGAGGGGGGCTTCGGGGCGTTTCGATTTCGGCAGGGGCGCCGCCCGTTGCCAGCGATCGGCGACCGGATCGTAGATGTCGACCTGGGGAGAATTGCCTCTGGCGACGGTGCGCCCGCCAATGACGTAGAGCGCGCCGCGATAGACCGCGCCGGCGGCGGAGTTGCGTGCGGCGGGAAGGGGGGCCATCGCTTTCCAGCGGTTCTCGCTGGCGATGAAAGCCCAATGCTTGTCCGTATCGATATGGTCGCGCCATTCCCGGTTGACGCTGCCCGCAGGGCTGCGCCCGCCGACGACGTGGACCCGCCCGTTGAGGGAGACCGCCACTGTCTCGGCCTGAGGTATCGGCAGGGCCGGCGCCGGCGTCCACGCCCCGGCCTCGAGGTCGTCCAGACGCCAGACGCGCTCCTGCATCCGCCAGCCGCCGATCGAGTCGCGGAGAAACCCGCCTATGGCGAAAATGAATCCCGAATTGGCCACGAGCCCGACATGGTGCATCGGCGCCGGCAGATAGGGACCGAAGCGCCACCGGTCCGCGTCGGGATCGTAAATGATGACTTCATCGGTCACATTGTTCGCAAAGCGCGGATCGTCGGTCAGCCCGCCGGCGTTGACCAGCAGGCTGCGGACGATCGGTTTCACCGAGCCGGGCCTTGGCTCGAATTTGCGATATGCGGTCGGATAGATCTCCTGCACGGCGAAGGGCATGTCGGCGCGCTGCGTCCAGACGCCGACGGGACGCGCTGTCGAGGCGATTTCCCCGCGCGCCGGCGCGCCGGAAACCCCGCCGAGGCCGCATATCGCAACCCCGCCGATCATTGCCCGTCTTCTGTCGATCATGGTCGTTTTCCCTTCCGGAGCGCCGCGCAAGCGACGCGGTCCCCTGCGCCGCCTATGGGCTGGGTCATGTGGTCGTCGGCGTTTTCGTGAATGACGACGGCGAAACCGTCCTCATCGACGATCGGATGCCGCTCGCCGCCGCCGCTTCGGCCCCTCAGGGAGACGCCGGCGCGATAGATTTCGGCGGTCGCGCGCCCGTCCGGACCTGCGTAGATATTGGGGATGTCGGCCAGTTCCTCGCCGTCAGGGTTGAGAAGACCGTGTTCGCGCCCGTGAGGGTTGATGTGGCCTCCGGAAGCCTTGAAGCCCTCAGCGCCGTCCGAGCAGTCGCCGACTTCGTGCAGGTGCATGGCGTGCCAACCTTCGCTGAGGCCTTTGACGTCGACGCGGATCAAGAGCCCCCTGGGGCCTTCACTGAAAGCGACCGCGCCGGTCTCCGCGCCGTCCCCATTCCGGAATGCGGCGTCGGCGTCCCTGTCGCCAGGGAGCTCAAGATCGTTGATCGCCAAACCGGCCCCGGCGCTCGAACAAGCGCCCGAAAAAGCCGCCGAAAGAGCGACGATGGCGAAAGCGAAGCGGCGTTTCATGGCGGCCCCAAAAACAGCGAGGAAAGAATAAACGACTGCGTGGATCTTACAAACTCCTCGCGGCGCGGGGTGGGATCGGTGATCGGGAAATCATGCGCCATGATACAGTAGCAATGAGGCGTGATTTTGGTTCGCCGGCGGGCCTGCGACTTGCGGGGCGCGGCGAAGCGCTGTTATTCTCCCCTTTAAATCTCCCCACAGCAGAAAGTCTCAAGTGACGGCCGACGACGACAACACCGGCGACGACATCAACGGGAATTCCGGGTCCGAAAACAACGACGCAAGCGGCGGCTCCGGCGGCTCCGACGCCGGCGGAACCGGCGATCGAAACGTGAGCGCGATCTCCATTGAGGAGGAGATGCGCCGCTCCTATCTCGATTACGCCATGAGCGTCATTGTCTCGCGCGCCATTCCCGACGCGCGCGACGGCTTGAAGCCCGTGCACCGGCGCATCCTCTGGTCGATGCATGAGAACGGCTACACTTATAACAAGCCCTACAAGAAATCGGCCCGCGTCGTCGGCGACGTCATCGGCAAGTACCA
>CAZBOC010000219.1:0-5200 GCA_964493225.1 uncultured Caulobacterales bacterium
AGCTGAGACCGTTCGCGAAGCGAACGCAGCTCAGCGAGATTGACGGTCTCGCCAGACGGAACATCGCCTCGGTTCTTCTGTTTTGAAATAAGATCGAACGGGTTTGATCTTATTTCGTGGGGCTCCACCACGAGCTGAGACCGTTCGCGAAGCGAACGCAGCTCAGCGAGATTGACGGTCTCGCCAGCTCGGATCGGCCTCAACGGGATCCGATATTTGTCCGCAGGGACCCTTCGTTACAGGCCTCGCGGACGATAGCTGCGACCCCCCTCTGAAGAGGCGCGCGTCAGTTCAGCGTTGGAGCGCCTGCCTCAGAGACGCGGACATGCTCCGGTGGTCGGGAAGATTGCGCCAGGCGGTTGGGCTGGAATCCTTCAACTTCTTGTTGAGCACGTAGATCGACCAGCGCCGGTTCGGCGCGTAGCGGGCGCCGCGCGCCGGGCTGATGATCCCCATGTCCCGGAACGACGAGGACTGCGCCATTGTCAGGTGCTGCAACGCCCTGATCCAGTAAGCCAGCGTGACGTCCATCTGATCGAGATTGGCGAATGGCGCGCGGCAGGATTGGTGGATCGCGGGCTGGTCCACCCGCAGCCATTCAAAAATCAGGATCTTCAAAAGGCGGACGTCGTCGGCCGCATTCGCGCAGCTCTGGTCGTCGCCGACGGTCTGGGAAATCGTCCACAGGAACGGAACATTCCGGTCCTGCGCGGAAATATCGAGCCGATGGGCCATGGTCTTTTGCTCCTTGCAATCAGGCGCGAGGATCGCACCCCCGCTCCCGGGACATGGGACCGCACGAACGGCGGTTCCGTGACCCGGATCACGATCGCCGGCGTTTCTCCCACCCGTTGACCGGTCAATAGCCGGCCGAGACGGGCGATGCGTCGGAACGGGGGCTAGTTGAGCTCGCCGGCGAAAAACGCCCGCAGATCGGACATGATCGCCTTGCGCGATGGTTCGTGCACGTACATCATGTGGCCTGCCTCGTAATATGTCATGGCGACGCGGTCGACGGGAATGCCGTGGCGCGCATATGTCATCTCGGCGTCGAAAAAGGGCGTGATCAGATCATAGACGCCGTTGGCGACCCAGACCCTGAGGTCCTTGTTGAGCCGCATCGCGGTCGACAGTTTTCGCGCGACATTGACGTAGTCCGGCTCCCAGCGCTGGCCGGCGGGCGCGGTACGGTAGATCCAGTTCGCGCCGACGTCGCCGCCGGAGACGATGTAGGGCCGTTCAACGTCGACATCGAGCATCGTCGCGATGTAGTGGTTGAACAAGGCCGTGTAGGCCGCGCCAATGCCGGTCGAGGCCGGGTCGAAATCCGGTCGCTCCGCGGCGTCGTCCGCCTCGTCGACGACATAGCGGCCGTCGAGCCCGCCGATCGCGAGCCCCTTGTCGCGCAACAGCTCCTTGCGGAAACGGCCGGTCAAAACGCGCAAATCGGAACGGTCGATGTATTCCGCATCAAGGCCCGTGAAATAGGCCATGCGTTCGACGATGCGCGCCCGCTCTTCAGGCGTCATGAGCGCGCCCTTCAGGAGCGCCGGCGCATAATCTTCGCGGGCGAAGTCGCGCGCGGCATCAATGAATTCCTGAAGCGGAACGCCGTCGCCGGCGCGCCCGTGATAATGCGCGGCGGCGGCCATGGTCGGCAGGTAGGTGACGTAGGAGTAGAAATTATCGTGGACCGACGTCGAACCTTCATAGTCCAGAGCATTGGAAATCAGCGCCAATCCGTTCAGCGCGATGTTCTTTGCACGGTCCGTCGTCAGTTCGTGGGCGATCTGCACGGCCCGCATGGTGCCGAAGCTCTCGCCGGCGATGTATTTCGGCGCGTTCCAGCGCCCATGGCGATCGATCCAGAGGCGGATGAACTCGGCGACCGACTTCGTGTCGCCGTCCTGGCTCCAGAAATCTGTCTCCTTACCCGACCCAATGGCCCGGCTGTAGCCCGTGCCCACGGGATGGTTGAAGTCGAGGTCGGTCAGGTGGAGCGGGCTGTCCGGATTGTCGACGAGCGCATAGGGAGCCGCGCCGTCGTCTTCGTCGGCGTCGCTCGCGACGAGGGCCCGCTTCGGCCCCAGCATGCCCATGTGCAGCCAGATGGACGCCGAGCCCGGCCCGCCATTGAAGACAAAAGTGACCGGACGACCCGATCCGGCGTCCTCGCGGATATAGGAAAACGTGAAAAAGCTGGCTGTCGGCTCGCCGTCGTCGCCGCGAAGATAGGTCTCGCCCGCCTCGACGCGGTAACGCACCTCCTCGCCGTTGTAGCGGCCGGAATGTTCGCTGACGAACGAAACGGGGTCCGGGACGGAAGCGGCGCTCGGGGTTTCATGCGCTTCATCCCCATGCGCATCGCGCGCGTATGCGCCGGACGTAACAAGCGCGGACGCCGCCAGCCATACGCAGGCGCCGAGCGGCGCCCAATCCATCAAATTCGGTTTCACGCCTTCCCTCCCGTCGAAATCCAGGCCGCCGGCGTTCCCTGGCGCCTTCCACATATGGCGGCCGTCGCGCCTCCGCCGAGCGACCTCCTGGCGAGGCCACGATGTGCCAGGCCAAGCGTTGACACAAGCCGTTTGCAAACGGCGCGTTTGCAAACAGCGCTTTTGCAAGCGGCCCGCCCGAGACGCGGCGCGCGCACGGGACGGCGCGCGGGCCTCGTCCAGCCTCGCGCCTATGCAGATTTGTCTTTGACCGCCGCGCCGGTCTGCCTAGGCTGGCCGTCGATCCGGAACGCGGGGCGACGAGGCGAGGATGGCGGGCGATAGAGGACGAACCGCAAAGACCAATCCGGGCGGTTCCTGTCAGAACTGCGGCGCGATCCTCATCGACGAATATTGTCACGTCTGCGGTCAGGCTGCGAAGGAACCGCGGCGCGCGGTCACCGGACTGGTCCAGGACGTTTTCGTCGACACGCTCGCGATCGACGGCAAGCTCGCCCGGACCATCGGGCTGCTGCTGTGGAAGCCGGGCGCGCTCGCCAGATGCTATCTCGACGGCAAGCGCGTCAGCTATTCCCCGCCGTTCCGCCTCTATCTCTTTGCGAGCGTTTTCTTCTTTTTCGGCCTGTTTTGGGCGACCGACGCCGGGGTCGGCGTGTTCACGTCGAACCTGTCGATCGACGAAGCAGCGCTTGCGGATCTTTCCGACGAGGAAAGGGCCGAGGTCCAGAAGGATTTGCGCAAGGCGCGCGAGGAGGCGGCCCAGATCAGTCCGCAGGCGGCGAAAGTCCTCGAGGAGGCGGAGAAGTCCGTCGCCGAGGGCGGGGAAACATCCGGCCAGGAAGGAACGCTCCCGGACGGCGCCGGAAGCGAAGATGGGACGCAACCCGACGACAACGCCTCCTTGAAGGACATGGACTGGATCGACGTGGATTACGAAGGTCCCGACTGGCTCGAACCCTATGCGAAACGCATCTTCGAAGCCGCCCAGCGCGTCAGGGACGACCCGCGCCTTTTTGTTGCTGAAATTCGCCAGAACGTGCCCCGCGTGCTGCTGCTCGCGCCGTTCGTCTACGGGCTGGTATTGCTGCTGTTATACATTTATCGTCGCCGATTCTTCGTATACGATCATTTCGTCGTCAGCCTTTACATGCATGCGGCGCTTTACGCCTATCTGCTGATCGCCTTAATCCTGAGCCTTATCCCGGTCGTGCGAAACTTCTGGTTCGCGCCGTTGCTCTGGGGCTGGCTGCAGCCTTTCCTCGTCTTTCGCCAAGCCTATGGCTCGAACTGGTTTTCAGCATGGTTCAAGTGGCTGATTTCATTCGTCATCTGTCTCGCGGCGTTTTTGCTGATCCTGACCCTCGGCCTGACTTACTCGCTGTACAAGAGTTGATCGCCGGACGGCGGTTCACGCCGTGTGACGCAGAACCGGTCGCGCGCGCCTTGCGCCGTCACTCGCGGTCAGGCGCATCGCCGATCGCCGCATAAAGGCGCACGATCTCGGAAGCGAGATCGGCCCGCGTTTCGATGACCGCTTCGCGGCTGGAGATCAGGGTGCGTTGCGAATCGAGGACGTCGATGAAACTGGCCAGTCCCTCGCGATAGAGCGCATTGAGCTGGCGATAGGCGTTCTCGCTGGCTTCCACGGCGTTGTTCAGGCTTTCAAGCCGCGCCTGGCTCGCCTCGATCAGCACAAGGGCGTTTTCAACATCCGCGAGCGCGTCGAGAAGGACGGCGCGATAGGCGATGCGCGCCGCATCGGCCCTTGCTTGCTGGGCCCGCACTTCGGCCCGGCGCCGCCCGAAATCGAAAAGCGGCACATCAATCAGTGCACTGATCGAGGCCGACGCCCGGTCGATCCCGGCGCTGAGAAGATCGGCCGAGCCCGCGGTCACGCTCCCGGGGAGCCTGAGGCTCGGATAGAGATCGGCTTGCTCGACGCCGACCGCCGCGAGTTCGGCGACGAGGACAGCTTCGGCGCGGCGCACGTCCGGCCGGTTTCGCAGGAGCGCGGCGGGAGGGGCGATGTCCCGTCCGCCGATGAAGGTCGGAACGTCTTCCTCTTCGTCGTCTTCGCCCGCGGCGGTGACAAGTCCGTCGCCGGGAGGACGGCCCGCGAGTACGGCGAGGGCGTAGGCCGCGACCTTGCGATTGGCCACGAGGACCCCCTTGTCGGAGCGCGTGCGCTCAAGGTCCGCAGCCGCTCGGTCGACGTCGAGCGCCGGCGAAATCCCCGCGTCGAACCGCGACCGGACGATCTCGAGCGTGCGCCGCTGCAGCTCAAGCGAGGTCTCAAGCAGGGCGAGGCGGGCGCCGGACCGCCGATACTCGATGAACTGAAGCCCGGCCGCGCGCGCGGCGAGGCGGCGCGCATCGTCGACATCGTAATCGGCCGCTTCGAAAAGCGCGATCGCCTGCGTCACGCGCCTTCTGTTGCGGCCGAACAGGTCCGCCGTGTAGGCGAGCGCGCCGCCAGCGGCGAAATCGAGCGCCCGCGCTCCGTCATCGGAAAGATCACGGGAATAGGAGGCGTCGACAATCCCGTCGACGGTTGGAAAGAGGTCGCTGCGCGCGGCGTCTTCCAGCGCGCCGGCCTGCGCCAGACGGGCGAAGGACGCGGCGACGCCCGGATTGCCGCTGAGAACGGCGTCGACCGTCGCGCCAAAGGCCTCGTCGTCGAAGCCCTCCCACCACGGAGCATCCCGCGCGCCTGCGAGGTCTCCGATCGGCTGGCTCTGATAGGA
>CAZBOC010000220.1:0-5182 GCA_964493225.1 uncultured Caulobacterales bacterium
AAGGAGCATGGTTGGGATCCGGACAAAGTCAACGTCAACGGCGGCGCGATCGCCATCGGCCACCCGATCGGGGCGTCCGGCGCGCGCATCCTCACGACGCTGCTCCATGAAATGAAACGCGCCGGCAAGTCGAAGGGGCTCGCCACCCTTTGCATCGGCGGCGGCATGGGCGTCGCCATGTGCGTCGAGCGCATGTAAATTCAGGCCGGCGGACGCGTCGTGACAAGAACGCGCCGCCCGCCAGGGATATCCGTCGGGCGCAGACTGTTCGCCTGGAAACGAAATCAGACTTTTGGGAGAAACGACCATGACTGAACGCACTGCAATCGTCACAGGCGGCACGCGCGGGATCGGCCGCGCCATCGCCGCGGCCCTGCGCGAGGCCGGCTGCAAGGTAGCCGTCAATTACGCCGGCAACGAGGAGGCGGCGCGCAAATGCGAAGAAGAGCTCGGCGTGACCAGCTACAAGTTCGATGTCGGCGATTACGAGGCGTGCAAGGCGGGCGTCGCCGAAATCGAAGCCGCGCAAGGCCCGACGGATATCCTCGTAAACAACGCCGGCGTCACCCGAGACAGCTTTTTCCACAAGCTAGCGCCGGAAAAATGGACCGAGGTCATCCGGGCCGATCTCGATTCGGTTTTCAATATGACGCACCAGGTCTTTCCTGGCATGCGCGAGCGCGGCTTTGGGCGGGTCATCAACATCTCCTCCATCAACGGCCAGAAGGGGCAGGCCGGTCAGACGAACTATTCCGCAGCCAAGGCCGGCATGATCGGTTTCACCCGCGCCCTCGCCCAGGAGGGCGCGCGCAAGGGGGTTACGGTCAACGCCATCGCGCCGGGCTATATCGCCACCGAAATGGTCGCCGCCCTTGATCAGAAGGTTCTCGACGGGATCGTCTCTCAGATTCCGGTCGGTCGCCTCGGCGAGGCCGAAGAGATCGCGCGCTGCGCGACGTTCCTCGCGGAGGAGGGAAGCGGCTTCATCACCGGGGCCGTATTGACCGCGAACGGCGGGCAATACATCGCAGCCTGAGCGCGGCTCGCGGCATCCCGTCGCGGCCGGTCGGCGCGGCGAATATCGGCGCGGCGCGGAAGGGAGCGCCCGCCTTCAGCGCGGTCTCCATGGCGGCGCCGGATCTCCCAGCGCACGCCCGCTTTTCGCCCCATTGAAAGATGATATTCTCGTAACCGATCAGGCGGGGCGCCGCGCCTCTATACGCGGCGCGCCCAAGGCGGGGACGGAAATTGTTGCGACGAATTCTCATGGCGATGGCGGGAGCGTGCGCTCTTGACGCGGGCGCGGCGGCCCAGCCGCGTCCGCCGGCCGCCGGCTCGACGGACGCTGCGCCGTCATCCGCCGCCAGCGGCCCGCCCCGTTTTCGTATCGCGGAATTGCGCAACGACGATCCGTTCTCGGCGCTGGTCGGCCGGAAGCGCAGCCGCGGGCGCGGCGACGCCGCCGGGCGGGTGGAGCGCTACGTGACCGCCTCAGACGAGCGCGTCTTTCTCATCGCGCGGGACGGCGACGAGGCCCGCATCAAGTTTCTGTGCAGGGAGAACGACCCGCGTCTTGACTGCGTGATGGACCCGCAGCGATCGGCGGAAGAGATCTTTCAGCTGACGGCCGTCACCGGCTCCAGGGGCGACGCGGTTTTCAAGGACGCCCAAGGCGAGACTTTCCTGACGATCGCCGCCTATGGGGGCGCGACGGTGACCTGGCCCGGCGAGACGCGCGGGCTAGCGGCGTCGAAATCCTTCGGCGAGGAGACGTCCCTGCGCCTGCCGTTCGCCGATGTCGCGACGGCGGAAAGGCGCGCCTGCCTCGCCAGCGCCCATCTCAGCGCGCGCGCGCGGACCCCGATCCTGGTCGAGTTCGGCAGGGCCGCGAGCGACTCCGCAACGGGCGCGAGCGTCCTCGCCGACGCCATCATGCGCGCGGCCAGCGGCGTCGCCGCTGTCGCGAGCGACGGGACGGGGGCCTCCGCTGTCGCCCGCCGGATCGAGCGCGTTCGCCTCATGCCGGCTGAGGCGCCCGAAATCTCGCTCGACGGAGCAGTTCTGGAAGTGCGCTACAATCCCGCCCTCGACGTCGCCGGCCGTCCGTCTTCGGCGGCCGTGGCGCGGTTTTTGGAGGACACTCTCTGATCGGAACATCTCGGCCCCGCAACGCAAGCCGGACGCGGCGACAGGGCATGTTGACGTTTCCGGGCGGAATGCGGCGGCGCGCCCGCGCAAGCGTCCAAAAAGAGCCGCAATGGGGGAGTAGCCGGCGCCCATGGTCCAACCGCGTATCGCCTTGCACTGCGCTCTCATCTTCGCGTTCCTATCGCCGGGCCTTTCGTCGATCGCGCACGCCCAATCGTTGAAATCAATCCGCGCGCAGCAGGCTGAAGCGGCCGCCCTCGCCAGCGAGGTCGATTTCACGAACTCCGTCTGCGGCGGAAAGATGAAGTCCCGAATCGACTGGAACCGGAGCGCCGGCTGGCCAGACGGATCGAGCCTCGCCGCCGCCTGCGACGGCGCGCTGGGCGCGCTCGAGGCCGCCTGCCGCTCCGGCGCCAAAGCGCGGGCGGCGCGGCTGACCGCATTCGTGTGTTCCGGCGACGGCTCAGGTCCCGCTATCAGGGGCGACGTATTCTCCTTCGGCGCGGACCCGGCTGGTGATGGTTACGCCCAAGTGAGAGAATACCTCGACGGCGCACTCTAAGCGCCTGTTGCAAAACCCGTCGCGCCGGTCCATTTCAATGTTATGAGAGAATTTCTCCTGATCGGATGCGCGGTCGCGCTGGTCGCCTGCGGGCGCAGCGAGACGGAGGTCGGTGAATTCAAGAACGATTTCGTCGGCAATGAAATCAAGCTGGAGGCGCTCGGCGATCCGAAAGTCGAGGGCGTGACCTGTCACTTGAGCCATTTCGACCGGGGTTTCTGGGACCGGGTCGCGAAGGGAAACTGGTTCGAAGATCCCTCGAACGCTTCCATCGCCTGTCGCCAGACGGGGCCCATCCGCATCGGCGACATCAGGCTCGGCGCCGCCGGCGAGCAGGTCTTCTCGCAACGCCAGAGCCTGATCTTCAAGTCGCTCGCCGTGCGCCGGATCTACGACGAGGCGAACGACACGCTGATTTACGTGGTCTATAGCCGTCAGCCTACGGAGGGGTCGGCCAAAATGGCGATTTCGACGATCTCGCTCTATGGCGAAGACGTTGCGTGGGCGGCGGACGAGACGCAAGCGGCTTCGCGCTGATTCAGAAAACGTCTTTCCGGCGTCTGACTTCGGCGAACACCTCGACCGGATCGGCTTCGGGCATGGCGAGCGCGGCTTTGAGGCTTTCTCGATCGGCGCGCAGGAAAGGGCTGGTGTCAAGTTCCGCGCCGACGGTCGTCGGCACGGTCGGTATGTCGTCGGCGCGCAGGGCGTCGATCTTGCTCGCCCGCTTCACGAGCGCCTCGTTTTCCGGGTCAACGCTGAGCGCGAAACGGGCGTTGGCCTGGGTGTACTCGTGGGCGCAATAGAGTTTGGTCTCGCGCGGCCACGCGGCGAGCTTGCGAAGCGAGGACCACATCTGAGCCGGCGTTCCCTCGAAAAGCCGCCCGCAGCCGAGGGCGAAGATCGTGTCGCCGACAAAGGCTGCGCCGTCTTCGAAAAAATGGTAGACGATATGGCCCGCCGTATGGCCGGGCGTGTCGCGGACGAGGGCCTTGCTTTCGCCGAGCATGACGACGTCGCCTTCCCCGACCGGCCTGTCGATCCCCGGAATGCGCGGGGCCTCGCCCCGCGGTCCGATGATTTCGCAGCCCCATCGGGATTTGAGCGCCTGATTGCCCCCGGCATGATCGAAGTGGTGGTGCGTGTTCAGGATATGCGTCAGCGTCCAGCCCGCCTCCTTAAGGGCGGCGTTTATCGCGTCGGGATCGGGCGTGTCGATCGACGCGACGGCGCCGGTCGACCGGTCGCGCACGAGAAAGCCGTAATTATCTGAAAGGCACGGAAACTGACGGATCTCAATCGGCATGGCGGTTTTCCTTAATGGCGCGTTAAACGGTCCGGCGGCTAGAATAGGAACGTGAGCGTTTTGATCGCAAGAACCCATGCGAACTGACATTCTTGACCTGCACCGGTTCTACGAAAGCCCCCTCGGACGCAAGGCGGCCCAGTTCATCGCTGCGCGTCTCGTCGAGGCCTGGGGCGAGGCGACGGGCCTGAGGCTCGCCGGTTTCGGCTTCGCCGGCCCCTATCTCGACGCCTTCCCGAACGCCGAGCGTCGGCTCAGCTTCGCACCGGGCGGACAGGGCGTGATCCGCTGGCCCACGGCGGGTGCGAACGGCGCGCTCGCGCCCAACGCCGCCAGTCTCATCCCTGAGGCCGCGTGGCCTGCGCCCGACGCCTCCATGGACCGCATCCTCGTCGTCCACGGTCTGGAGGAGACAAGCAATCCCCGCCGTCTGATGCGCGAGATCTGGCGGGTCATGGCCCCGGAGGGTCGGGTCATTCTCGTCGTCGCGCACCGGCGGGGCCTATGGTCGACGATCGACATGTCGCCTTTTGCGGCCGGGCGGCCCTATTCGCGCCGTCAGCTCACGGGATTGCTGGAGGAGGCGACGTTCGGCGTCACGCGATCCTCGGGGGCGCTTTACTTTCCGCCGGTCAATTCGCGCTTCTTTCTGCGAGCGGCGCTTTCCTGGGAGCGTGCCGGCGTCCGGGTATGGCCGGGCTTCGGCGGGGTGCTTTTGATCGAGGCGTCGAAAAACCTCGCCGCGCCCGTCGGCAAGCTCGTCGTGGAGGGCGTCCGAATCCAGAGGCGGGCCGGCGTGCGTCCAGCCGCCGCCCCGGGCGGCGCGCGGCGGGCGATGGGGCCGCCTTGAGGCTTTCCCCACAGGCCGGTATGACCGCTAACCATTGACGCCAACGGAGGAACCGACGCCATGGCCGTTCCTGAGCCTCGTCCCGGCATACTCGACATCGCGCCGTACGTTCCCGGCGGCGCCGAAGCGCCGGGCGCGGACAAAATCTACAAGCTCTCGGCGAACGAGTCCGCGCTCGGCGCGAGCGAAATGGCGATCGAGGCCTATCGCGACGCCGGCGAAGCGCTTCATGTCTACCCAGACGGGTCCGCGGCCGCCCTCCGCGAGAAGATCGCCGCGCTCCACGGGCTTGACGCGGCGCGGATCGTCTGCGGTG
>CAZBOC010000221.1:0-5178 GCA_964493225.1 uncultured Caulobacterales bacterium
GGCCGCGTCGATTGCGTCAAG
This sequence comes from uncultured Caulobacterales bacterium, assembly GCA_964493225.1. Lineage (GTDB taxonomy): Bacteria > Pseudomonadota > Alphaproteobacteria > Caulobacterales > Parvularculaceae > JAJFFW01. The sequence goes on from CAZBOC010000221.1 coordinate 22, forward strand.
TTCGGCGAAGGCAATTCGGGCCTCTTCGGCGGCGACGATCCGAACGACGACTCCGGCAACATCACTTACACGCGCGTCCAGTTCGCCGGTTTCCGCGTCAACAATGAAGACGAGCTGAATGGGATCGCCTTCCAGGCGGTCGGCGACGCCGGCACCTACGACTTCATTCAGGTCCACAATAATTTCGACGACGGCATCGAGTGGTTCGGCGGAAATGCGAATGCAAGCCACGTGGTGATCACCGGCGCCGGCGACGACTCGCTTGACTGGACCGACGGCTGGCAGGGCAATGTTCAGTACGCCATCGTCGTTCAGTCCCAGACGCGCGGCGACCGGGGCATCGAGGCTGACAACCGGAACGGCGCCAACGACAACATGCCGCGCTCGCTTCCGACAATCTCGAACTACACCTTCATCGGCGGCCCGGCGGGCGACACGGGCATGGTTCTGCGCCGAGGCACCGGCGGACTTTACGCCAACGGCGTCATCACCGGCTTCCAGGACGCCGGCATCGACATCGACGATGACGCCACGGCTGACCTCGTCGCGTCGGACGATCTCAACTTCCGCTCGGTCGTCGCAGCCGCCAACGCCGAAAACCTCGAGACCGACGGCGATTCGGGCGACGCCGCTCTCGCGACCGCCTTCGCCGAGGCCGGCTCGAACAATGTCGACACCGCCGCGGCGGCCGACCTTTCGGTCGGCTCCGACGACGGCGCCATCTCAACGCCGCTCGTTCCGGACGCAGCCGGCAACATCGACGGCGCGACAGCGACGGATCCGACGACCTTCAACTCGTTCTTCGGTCCGGGCTCCTATGTGGGCGCTGTCGAGGACGACGCCGACAACTGGTATGTCGGCTGGACGATTGCGCTCTAACTTGCGGCGACGCGTCATCCGGACGGCGCGAGGCCGCCGTCCGGATCCATTCTTGATGTTTTAAGTGATCCCAAACCCCGAGCGGGGGCGAACCAGATGGTGGGGAATATGAAGAAGTTTACGAGCGTTTCCGTCGTTGCGCTGCTTTCGAGCGCGTCAATGGCGATGGCGCAGGATACGGCGGCGCAGCCGGTCGTCACAGATGAGATTGTCGTTCGCGGCGTGAACATCCCCGACGAGAAACGCGCAACGTCTGAGATTTCGGCGGTTCTTGACGAAGCCGCTTTCGAACGCCAAGGCGACAACAATATCGCCGACGCTCTACGGCGTGTTACGGGCCTGTCCCTGTCCGACGGGAAATTCGTCATCGTTCGTGGTCTGAACGAGCGCTATTCCAGCGCCACCCTGAACGGCAACCCGCTGCCAAGCCCCGAGCCGCTTCGCCGCGTCGCGCCGCTCGACCTGTTTCCGACATCCGTTCTGAGCGGTTCGCTCGTTCAGAAGACCTACTCCCCGCAGTTCTCGGCGGAATTCGGGGGCGGCGCAATCGATCTGCGCATCCGCAGTCTGCCCGAGGAAGCCTTTTTCGAAGTTTCGGGCGGCGTCTCGCTGGACACGTTCACGACGGCCCGCGATGGTCTGACCTATGACGGCGGCGACCTCGACTGGCTCGGCTTCGACGACGGGGCCCGGGGCGTTCCGTCCGGCATCGATCCGTTCTTTGAAAACGGTCCGCAGGTGACCCAGTCCCGCTTTACCGAGAGCGAACAAAACGCTATCGACGCGACCGTCGACTTCGCCGACAACTTCATCCTTTTCGAAGGGGCGACGCCGCCGAACTACAATGTCCGTGTCTCCGGCGGCAACCGGTTCGACCTCAACAATGACGTCTCAATCGGCGTCGTCGCCAATCTGGGCTTCCGGACTGAATTCGTGAGCCAGGACGGAGAGCGTCGCCGGACAACCGGCGTCGACAATAACGGCACCCCCAACGACACCTCGGACGACACCTTCATCGCGACATCCGGCAACGAGCTTGACATCCGCGCCAGTCAGCAGAATGTCGGGCTCAACGGTCTCCTTTCGATCGGGGCCGAACTTTACGACAACCACGAAGTGACGCTGACTGGTCTCGTCCTGCGCAGTTCGACGAAAGAAGCCCGGATCGAGGAGGGCTTCAACATCGAACGCGACGGCATTCGTTCAGAGTTTGCTGAATTCTTCGAACGCCAGGTATGGCAGGGTCAGCTGAACGGCGAGCACCTCTTCCCCGCGCTCGCCGACTTGTCCGCGACGTGGCGCTTCGCCTACGGCGAGGCGACCCGCGACGCGCCGTTCAATACCGAAACCGACTTCCAGGTCGACGAAAACGGTATTGCGACTCTTGCAAACGGCTTCGTTTCGGGTTTCGACACGCCGAACTTCACCTACCAGCTTCTTGATGACGAGAACCTGAGCGGCGGCATCGATCTGACGCTGCCTTTGACGGTTTCGGACAACGCCGTAGACGTGAATTTCGGTTATTCATACTCCGACAAAGAGCGGTCCACGGATGACCGTCAGTATCGCGTCGTTTTCAACACGGGAATCCCGGAAATCGAAAGCAGCCGGATCGACATTCTGAACGAGATCCTTCCGACGAACCTTGCGCGGATCGAGCAGATCACGGCCGGTCTCGGCAATCCGGACAACTTCACCGGCGAGTTGCGCGTTCATGGCGCGTACGGCCAGATCGACGCCGAGCTGGGGCCGTATTTCCGCGTCGCGGCCGGCGTTCGCTATGAAGACGGCCTTCAGGAGACCCGTTCAAGCTCGTCGATCATTACGAACAGCACGGCCATCTTCGATCCCATCGACGAGGACTACTTCCTCCCTTCGGCCACTCTGACGTGGAACCCCACGGGAAACATTCAGTTGCGGGCCGGCTTCTCGCAGACGATCGTCCGTCCGCAATTCCGCGAAATCGGTCCGGTCGGCTTCCGCGATCCGGACACGGACATCACCGCGTTCGGCAACCCGTTCCTGCAGAACTCGGAGATTGACAACTTCGACGCTCGTCTAGAATGGTATTTCGCCCGCGGCGAATTCCTGACGATCGGCGGTTTCTACAAGGACATTCAAAACCCGATCGAACAGATCACCGGTTCGGCGCTTGCGCCAGGCGACGCCGGCGCCTCCACCTTCGTCAACTCGCCGGAAGCCGAACTTTACGGCGTCGAATTCGAGTTCCAGAAGAACTTCGCCATCGACCAGAAATGGACCGACGGCTGGCTCGGCCGCTGGGCCCAGGGCAAAGAACTGGTCTTCATTACCAACTATACGTACTCGCAATCCGACGTCACGGCCGGTTCGTTCAACATCACCCAGTTCGACGCCACGGGTCAGCCGACCAATCCCATCCCGGTCACAATCGACGGCGACCGGTCTCTTCAGGGTCAGTCGGACCACCTCGCCAACGTTCAACTCGGTTACGAGAACTTTGACGAGAATTCCCGAGCGACGCTGCTTCTGAACTACGCGAGCGAACGGATCCGCCAGGTCGGCGGCGGCGCGCCGAACAACCGGGTCGTCGAAAACCCGCCGATCACGCTGGACTTCGTCTACTCACGCACCCTGGACATCGCGGGCGGCGAATATGAGATGCGGGCCCGGATCGGCAACATACTCGGCGATGATTACGACGCTAGCCAGGTGGTCGGCTCGGATGAAATCGTCTTCGACCGTTACTCGATCGGCCGCACATTCGGGATTAACCTGACCCGTCGATTCTAGTCTCGACGACCCGCCAAACCGGCGGATTGAGGCCCTGCGAAATTCGCAGGGCCTTTTTTCTATCCGGAACACTCCTCTTGCGGACAAATCCGTCGCCGTCGATCCGCGAGATCAGCATTGGAGAGGGCGACAGGCGCGCGCCGACGCCGTCACGCGAGCGTCTGGTCGACCGCTCTGCGCCAGCCGCTCAAAAGATCCGACCGACGCGCCTCGTCAATCACAGGACGGAAGACGGCGTCGCGGCTCCATAACTCGGAAATCTCTTTTAGTCCTGCGAACACGCCCGCGCGCAAGCCGGCGAGAAACGCCGCGCCGAGCGCCGTCGTTTCCACAATCGACGGACGCTCAACCTCCACGTCCAGTATGTCGGCCAGAAACTGGATCAACCATTGATTGGCCGCCATGCCGCCGTCGACCCGAAGGCGACCAAGCGCGACGCCGTCGGCGGCGAGCGCCTCTACGAGGTCCCGGGTTTGATAGGCGACCGCCTCGAGCGCGGCGCGCACGATTTCAGCACGCCCTGAGCCGCGCGAAAGACCCACGATGGCGGCCCGCGCGTCGGCGCGCCAATGGGGTGCGCCGAGCCCAGCGAAAGCGGGCACGAGATAGACGCCGCCGGCGCTTGTTAAACCGGCGGCGAGCGCTTCGCTCTCTCCAACGTCCTTGATCAGGCCCAACTGATCACGCAACCATTGAACCGAAGCGCCAGCTGCGAAAATTGATCCCTCGATCGCGTAAGCTGTTTCCCCGTCGAGGCGATAGGCGATCGTCGAGACGAGATTGTTCGCAGACGAAACCGGCGCGGCTCCGGTATGGGCGAGAAGGAAGCACCCGGTTCCATAAGTGCTTTTCGCCGCGCCCGCCGAAAAAATCGCCTGACCGAAGGATGCCGCCTGCTGATCGCCGGCGACGCCGCAAATCGGAATCGGCCGGCCAAAAAGCGCAGCGTCCGCCTCGCCGAAATCATCCGCGTTGTCGAGGACGTCGGGGAGCAATGGCCGGGGAACGTTGAAGCGGGCGAGCAATGCATCGTCCCATATATTCTCGTGAATGTTGTAAAGGCTGGTCCGGCTCGCGTTCGTCGCGTCGGTCAAGTGGCGGCGTCCCGCCGTCAGCTTCCAGATCAGAAAACTGTCCACGGTCCCGAAAGCGAGGTCTCCCTGTTCGGCGCGCCGGCGCGCCCCGTCCACATGATCAAGGATCCACTCAATTTTCGACGCTGAGAAGTAGGGGTCCAGCAAGAGCCCTGCTCGCGCTTTGACGTCGCTTTCGAACCCCTCGCCCTTCAGGTGATCGCAGCGCTCGGCCGTACGCCGATCCTGCCAGACGATGGCGTTGTGGACGGGGCGGCCCGTCTCCCGGTCCCAAACGATCGTCGTCTCGCGCTGGTTCGCAATTCCAATGGCGACGACGTCGAATTCGGCCGCTTCCGCGCTTTAAAGCGCGCACCGGCAGACCTCAAGCGTCGAAGACCAAAATTCCTCGCGGTCATGCAAGACCCATCCG
>CAZBOC010000222.1:0-5178 GCA_964493225.1 uncultured Caulobacterales bacterium
ATCGACGCTTTCGTGGCGTCGAGCTTCTTCTCAAGCAATAACTCCGTACAGTGATCGACAAAGACGCGGGCCATGGTCGCTTTCGCCTTGGCTTCCGCAAGAACGAATTGCGTGTTCTGGAATTTGATCAGGGGCCGGCCGAACGCCTCGCGCTCCTTGACGTAATCGATCGTGAGCGCAAGCGCCCTTTCAATCGCCGCCATGCCCTGGACGCCGATCTGGTGGCGCTCCTGGGGAAGTTCCTGCATCAACTGAAAGAACCCCTGACCTTCGTCCGTTCCGAGAAGGTTCGTCATTGGAATGCGGACGTCATCGAAGAAAAGTTCGGACGTGTCCTGCGCCTTGTGGCCGAGCTTTTTCAGGTTGCGCCCGCGCTTGAAGCCCTCGACCTCATTCGTCTCGACGACCATGAGAGACACGCCCCGAGCGCCCTCTTCCGGGTCCGTCTTGCAGACGACGATGATCAGATCAGCCGTCTGACCATTCGTGATGAAGGTCTTCTGTCCGTTGACGACATATTCGTTGCCGTCCCGGATCGCAGTGGTCTTGATGGACTGAAGATCGGAGCCCGTGCCGGGCTCGGTCATGGCGATGGCGCCGACGAGCGCGCCCGTCGCCATCTTCGGCAGCCAGCGCTGCTTCTGTTCCTCCGTGCCGTAATGTTCAATATACGGCGCGATGATCGAATTATGGAGCCCGATCCCGAAGCCTTCGACGCCGGCGTAGATCTGCTGCTCCATGATGATCTGTTCGTGGGCGAAAGTTCCCCCGGCGCCGCCATAAGCTTCGGGCATCGAGGCGCAGAGGAGGCCGGCTTGCCCGGCTTTGTCCCAGGCCCAGCGATCGACCACGCCCTGTTCGCGCCATTTTTCGGAATGGGGAAGCAACTCGCGTTTGAAGAATTTTCCGACCTCGTCTTCGAAGAGAAGAAGTTCGTCGGTTTTCCAGGCGGGCCGTTCGCTCTCGACTGCAAGCATTCTAGGTGACTCCCGGTTGTGTCAGCAGTCTTCTTAATGCCCCGCCGGATTTCGCGCTGCAATTTCGCAGCGCAGTCCGCGGCCCGCGTCCTAGGGAAGCAGAAGTCCGGGGATATAGGTAATGGCGAACGCCGCGAGAACGGCGAGGCCGCTGGCGATAAGAAGGCCTTTCGCGACTTCTCCAGCGCCGAGTTGTCGCAACAATCCGCCGATGAAAAGGATCGCTGCGCTCAAACTCGCCAGACCAATCGTCGCCGTCAGGGAAATCATATGTTCTGCGCCTCTCAATTCTCCGAGCGCGTGCGCGCCCCAATCCGGTTGCAACGAAAAGTGTATGTTATATAGTCACGAAATTATGTCAATTTTGCGACAGAGTTAAAATTGGCGTTAAGATTTCGCCCGGAACGCGTAACGGCCCGCTCTCCGCGCGAAAGGGACTAGGTGAAACCCGACCGCGCCGCAACCGCTCATTAACCATTTTTCCCGAACGACTTCTCGAGACGGCGCACGAGGCTGGACGTGTCCCAGCGCCCGCCGCCCATGTCCTGGATATCTGCATAGAACTGGTCGACAAGCGCGGTGACGGGCAGCTTCGCGCCGTTCTCGCGGGCCTCGGCCAGGGCGATCCGCAGATCCTTGCGCATCCAGTCCACCGCGAAGCCGAAATCGAACGCGTCGGCCGCCATCGTCTTCATCCGGTTGTCCATCTGCCAGCTTTGCGCCGCCCCGCCCGAAATCGCATCGAAGGTCCTGTCGACGTCCAGCCCCGCGCGCGTGGCGAAATGAACCCCCTCGGAAAGCGCCTGGACAAGGCCGGCGATGCAGATCTGATTGACGGCCTTGCAGAGCTGGCCATGCCCAGCCGGACCGACGTGAACGATCCGGGCGGCGTAGGCCTCCATGGCGGGCCGCGCCGCGTCGACATGAACGTCCTCGCCGCCGCACATCACAGAGAGCTTCCCGTTTTGCGCGCCGGCTTCGCCGCCTGAAACCGGCGCGTCGACGAACCCGATCCCCTCGGCGGAAAACCTGTCGGCGAGACGGCGCGCGAGGCCCGGCGAGGCGGTCGTGTGATCGACGAAAACCGATCCGCGCTCCATCACGCCGGCGGCGGAGCCGGCGATTTCCTCCACATCGGGATCATCGCCGAGACACGCGAAGACAAGTTTCGCGCCCCGCACGGCGTCTTCGGGCGTCGCTGCGGCTTCGCCCTCGAATTCGCCGGCCCAGCGCGCGGATTTCGCGGCGGTGCGATTGAATGCGGAAATCGCAAATCCCGCCTTCGCGAGATGCCCGGCCATCGGAAAGCCCATAACGCCAAGCCCCAGAAAAGCGACCCTCATGATCCCGCCTCCGGCCCTTCCGCATACTGACTGGCGAAGTAAAGCAGCGGCGCGCCCTTGCGGGAATCGAACCGCAACACCTCGCCGACGAGGATCACATGATCGCCCGCACGCACGCGGTCAACAATCTTGCAGTCGAAACCGGCGAGCCTTTCTCTCAGGACCGGCGCGCCGGTCAACCAGGTCTCGGTCTCTTCAGGCGTCGGCGCCTGAGGTCCGTGGGCCGCGAACCGGTTCGACAGCGCGACCCCGTCCGCGCGCAGAACGCTGACGGCGTAGGCGTCAGCCGCCATGAACGTCTCGAACGTCGACGCGCGCTCCTCGATGCACCAGAGCACCAGCGGCGGATCGAGCGAGACGGACGCGAACGAGTTCACGGTAAGCGCGACAGCCCGGCGATCGGCGTCGAGGCAGGAGACGACCGTCACCCCCGTGGCGAAGCGGCCCAGGGCGTCTTTCAGCGCGCGATAATCGTCGGTCATTCAATCGAACTCGCTTGTTGCTCGCGCCGGCGTCTCGGGGGCGGCGGGCGGAATGGAAAAAAACGCGTGCATAACACATTGAAAAACATATGGCTTGTACCTTCCGGAGCAATCGCGGATATTGCCGCATTCTCGCCCTATTCACCCTCAGGCTCCTCGAACGAACGACCGATTGATGGAACTGGCCGCCGCAGCCCCTTGGCAAATGTGGATGACCCTCGCCATCATTGGCACCGCGGTCGTTTTCTATACGCTCGACCGTTTCGCCCTCGAACTCGTATCGGGCGGCGCTCTGGGCGCGCGCCTTCTGTTTTTGAATTTAGCGCCCCTCGACGATCCTGAGACCGGAGCCGAGGGGCTCGCGACCGAAGATTTGCTCGTCGGCTTCGCAAGCCCGGCCTTGTTCGCCATCATGGGGCTCCTGATTATCGGCCAGGGCATGTTCCAGTCCGGGGCGCTTGAACACCCCACGACGCATCTGTTGCGAGCCTATGACAGGCGCCCGAGCGTGACGGTCGCCGCCGTTTTTTTCATCGTTATGGTCGTCAGCGCGTTCCTGAACAACACGCCGGTCGTCGTCATGTTCATCCCGATCATGGCCGCGATGGCGAGGCAGAGCAAAATTCCGCCGTCCCGCCTGATGATGCCGCTCTCGTTCCTTTCGATCTTCGGCGGCATGACGACGGTCATAGGCTCGTCGACCAACCTGCTGGCCGCCCAGTCCTATCGCGCCACCTCGCCGGGCATGGATATCGGCTTTTTCGAGCTTACGCCGATCGGGCTCTTCCTCGCCGCCGTCGGCATCGCATATCTCTTCACGGCCGGCCGGATCCTGCTTCCGGAGCGCATCAATCCGGCGGTCGAAAACGCGCCGGAGCGCGAGGGGAAACAATTCATCGCGCAAATCGAGATCAGTCGCGACCACCCGCTTGTCGGCGAAGGCCCCGTCGCCGGACTGTTCCCGCAACTGCCCGACATCACGGTTCGAATGGTCCAGCGCCGGGCGCAGGTGATCCTGCCGCCATTCGACGATTTCAGGTTCCGCAACGGCGACGTCGTCATCATCGCCGCCACGCGCGGCGCGCTCACCGCGCTCCTGAAATCCAAGCCGGAAATCCTCGACGGCCTCATGGCGGAAACCGAACTCGGAGACGACGAAGGCGGCGCCCGGCCGCAATTGACCCTCGTCGAAGCGGTCGTCGCGCCGGGCTCGCGCATGATCGGCCAGTCCATCGCGCAGATCGCCTTCCATTCCAAAACCAACTGCGTGATCCTCGGAATCGAGCGCCGCAGCCGCATGATCCGCACGCAAATGAATACGATCCGCCTCGAGGCGGGCGACGTGTTGCTGATCCTCGGGGGCGTCGGCGCGGTGCGCAATCTGCGCGCCGACAGGGACATTCTCCTTCTCGAGCAATCCATGAAGGGCCTGCCCGATCCGCGCAACGCGCGCATCGCGGCGTTGATCTTTGCGGGCGTCGTCGCCGCCACGGCGTCGGGCGCGGCGCCGATCGCCGTGTCGGCGATTGTCGGCGCGCTCTTGATGGTCGCGACGGGATGTCTCAACATCCGTCAGGCGGGGCGCGCGATAGACCGGCGCATCTACCTCCTCATCGGGGCGAGTCTGGCCATGGGCGCGGCGCTGCAACAGACCGGCGGGGCCAGTCTCATCGGCGAGGCGATCGCCGGGATCGCCGTTTCGTTCGGCGTGACGGCCCTGATTTCGGCGGTGTTCCTCATCTGCGCAGCCCTCACGAACGTCCTTTCCAACAACGCGACCGCGGTCCTTCTGACGCCGATCGCCGTCAGCGCCGCGGGCAAGGCCGGCGTCGATCCCCACGCCCTCGTTCTCACCGTGATCTTCGGGGCGAATTGCTCCTTCGCGACCCCCGTCGCCTACCAGACGAATTTGCTCGTAATGGCGCCCGGCCACTACAAGTTCCGCGACTATATCGTCGTCGGCGCGCCGCTCATCATCGTGACCTGGATCGCCTACACGATCGCCGCGCCGATCTATTTTCGCCTGACGGGAATGATTTGAGCGAATGGCGACGGCGACCGGGCCGGGACACAAGCATTGCGGGCCCGCTAATCGCCCGCTAAGATTCGCGCCGTAGGATGAACGTTATGCGAAATGAAGACATCACGCGCCGCCTCGGTCTCGATGGCGGCGATTTCTACATGACGGCGCCGGCGCCCTGTCCCTATCTGGAGGGCCAGAAGGAGCGCAAGATCTTCTCCTATCTCGGCGGGCCGACAGCGCCGTCCATCAATTCGATGCTGACGCGCCGCGGATTTCGCCGTTCACAGAACATTATCTACCTTCCCGCCTGCGAACACTGCCAGGCCTGCGTGCCGGTGCGCATCGTCGCCGAG
>CAZBOC010000223.1:0-5077 GCA_964493225.1 uncultured Caulobacterales bacterium
CCGTGTGGACGCCGACCGAGCCCTGGGTCGCGCCCGGTCCGCGCGTAACCATGGCTATCCCCGGCCGGCCGGTGAGCTTCCCGTAAGCCTCGGCCATGTTGACGGCGGACGCCTCATGCCGGCAGGCGATCAGCCGGATCCGGTCGCCAACATCGTAAAGCGCGTCAAGAACGGCGAGATAGCTTTCGCCCGGCACGCAGAAGACATGGCTCGCCCCGTTCGCGAGAAGCGCGTCGACAAGGCGGCCGGCGGCGGTATTCGCAGTCGCTTGGCGGGTCATGCACCGGCTCCCTACAGCATCGCGCCCGCGCGTCAATCGGAAGACGCCGGGGGCGCTGGTGAACGCGAACGCGCGAGAGCTGTGACCTAGGTCACACATTGTCTTCCTTGCGACCGCTATCGGCGATGCGCAGCCGGCGCCCAGCGCTGATTGCGCGACCTTGGGGGCCTGAAGGACCGGGCGCGACGCCGCCGCTTCTCCTTCGTGACAATGATCACGCCGGCGCTTTTCCTTCGGGCGAAATGCGCCGGCGGATCTCTCAAGGAAAATTTCGCCAAAAAGATCGCCGCGTGCGACAAGGCGTGACGCAGAACACAACACTGCGCGTTAATCATGCCTATCTCTTAGTCATCGGCGGAGATCAACGACGCCGAAACAGATTGGAGAGAGAAAAATGATGAACACGAACTTTACCCGCCTCGCCGCCGCAGCCGCAATCGCCGCGTTTGCGTTTCCGGTCGCCGCCCTCGCGCAGGACGACGCGAACCACGCCTCGCCCACGACGATCGACATCGCCGCCGAAATGTTCGAGGCCAACGCTGATCTCGGCCGCCGGATGGAGGCGGTCACCGTTGCGAAAGCCGACGCCGCGATCGCCGCGCGGCTGGCGACGCTCGATGACGTCGCGCCCGACGCGCCTGCGAGGGACGACGCCGCCGACACGCTCCTTGTCGCCGCCTTGCGTTAACCGCTTTGAAGGATGCGTCGCCGGCCCGGCTCGCAAGAACGCGCGCACGGGTCGGCGCCGCGCCTCGCGCCCATGGCGCCGGCCAGCGCCGACACGGCGAAAACACCATGCCGCTCCTGTCTGATCCGCATTGACTTTTTCCTTAAATGAACAACGATGACATTCGAAAAAGTCTTTGCTGCAGCTGAGTTTCGGGGGAGCGCTATTGTCACTGCGGACGACAGAGGCGGATGCTGACTTCAAACGGAAGGTCCTGACGGCGTCGCCGGTGTTCCATTCGACGCCGGAGGACGACCTTGCGGAAGTCGCCCGCTGCGGCAGGCTGATCGCCGTCGCGCGCGGCAAGCCCACGCCCCATGCGGCCGGCGGTCCCCACGTCTTTGTCGTCGAACGCGGCGTGATCGCCGGACTTCAGGCCGACCATGAAAACACCAAGCCCGTGCTTACGGGACTTTTCGGGCCTGGCGCGATCTGCGGCCTGCAGATCGCGATGACGCAAAACGGCGGCGCGAAAGACGGACGGCCCGCCGCGACCGCGCGCTGTCTTTCGAACGTATCGGCGATCGCTGTTCCGGTTGCGGACTTGTTGCGCGTCGCCCGCCGCTGCCCGGAGCTGTCGCTGTCCCTGATGACGGCGCTTGCAGCCCATACGGACGAAACCGCGAAACTTCTCGCCCAGTCGCTGCATCGCAGCCTGGAATTGCGCCTCGCCGCCCTGTTTTCGCGAATCAGCGATCTCGTCGCGGGCGACGACTGGCGCCCGACCGCCTCGATCGGCAAGATATCCCAGTCTTTCGCGGCCGAACTTCTCGGCGTCTCGCGCGAGCATGTGAACCGAACGCTGACAATGTGGGAGAAGTCCGGGCTGATCTTCCAGAACCGGGCGAGCGAAATCATCGTCCAGAATCGCAAGCGCCTTGCAACGATCGCCAGTGACGGGGCCGCCGCGCCCCAATCCGTCAAGGAAGGCGACTGGCTCTGGGAGATCGACAGCTACCTCGACCGCGGCCTCAACCAGACGGCTTACCATCTCGCCATGGAGGCCTCCCGTCGCACCCCGCGCGACATGCGCTTTCGTCACCGCGCCGTGCTCGCGACCGCCCGCTCCGGCGCCGTCGCCGAAGCCCTGAGCCTCATCGACAAGCTCGAGTTGAAGCACGACTACACGGACGAAGAACTCGGATGTCTCCTGCCGCGGATCCTGCGCGACCTCGCCTTCCTGACCGAGGACGACGAAGAGCGGCGGCGGCGCCTGGCCCAATCGGCCGAGGAGTACGCCAAGGTCTTCGAGAAGTGCCGCAAAAACTATTCGGGCCTGAACGCGGCCTATGGCTACGCGCTATTGAACGACCTCGAACGCGCGAGCAGCCTTGCCAGGGTGGTCGGCGATTTGGCGCATGAAAAGCTTGCGCCTCTCGACGAGGACGACGATTCCTTCTGGCTGCGCGCGACCGTCGCGGAGTGCAAGCTGCTGGAAAGGGACCTGCCGACGGCCCTTACGCTCTTCCAGAGCGCCTGCCGGGCGAACGACGTCACGCCGGGCAAAAAAGCGACCACGCGCCACCAGCTGTTCCGCGCCGCCCCTCACCTCGGCGTCGACAAGTCCTGGATCGACCGCGCCGTGCCGCAGGCGAAGACGATGTTCTTCTCCGGCCCCCTCGCGGCGAAAGACGCTTCGCAGACGGACGACCTAATCGACCAGGTGGTCGACGAAGTCTCGGAGTTCATGGATAAAAACGCGATCGAATGCGCCTACGGCGCGCTGGCGTCAGGCTGCGACATCGCGGTCGCCGAAGCGCTGATCGAGGCCGGCGTGCAGCTCAACGTCTATCTGCCGCTGGCCCCGTCGGATTTCATGAAGTCTTCCGTCGCCGCCTTCGGAGAACCGTGGGGCCAGCGCTTCACCGAATGCATGCGCGCGGCGGCGTCGATCGAATGGAACCGGCGCGCGCCGGTTGCGACGCGGGCCGCCTATCAGCTCGGCGCCCATGTCGCCATGGGAAAGGCCGTGCGTCGCGCCCAGGAGCTGCATTCCGAACCGCTCGGTTTTTTCGCCACGCAGGACGCGGCGCGAAGCGGCCAGACGCTCTCGATCATCAATCTGCGCGTTTGGGAGGCGGCCGGGCTGGCGTTCCACGAAGTGCGCGGCGACTGGCCGCGCAAGAACGGCGACGGCGACGCCTACGCGATCCGGTTTGCGGCGACCGTTCAGCATGGCGGCGACCCAGCGCCCGAACCGCCCGCCGCCGCGTGCGCCGGCCGGCTGGAAGACGCCGACGCGACTGCTTTTCTATTCGAGCGCCAGGCCGAGGCCGACGCCTTTGCAAGGGCGCTCGCCGCGGACCCGCGCGCGCGCGCCTGGCGGATCTGGCTCGACGTCGGCGTCTTCGATGGGAGCGCCGAGACCCTGAGTGCGGACGCTCTTGAGGGGACCCTCATCACGGCGTCCTGCCGCCCGCTATCCGATCCCGGGAGAGTCTGCGCAAGCGACGTCTTCGCCCATGCGGCGGCGACCGGTCTCGGCCCCTCGCGGCGCTTTGAATATATCGGATATACGAGCACGCAGGTCAAACTTGATCCGTGTCCGCTCTATCTTGTCGGTTGAGCGTTGGAAGCGAGGCGCGCCGGGGCGGGGCAAGAGCATGTTCTCTTTAATCCCTTTAAAGAACAGGCTCTGGATACTTGTTTTATCGCGCATCCTTTCCGAAAACCGATTCCTGCTTTTCGGGATGCGCTCTAGTCGGCCAGGGTCGCGACGATCTCTTCAAGGGCGCGCGCGTCGTTGTCGTCGAATATCGCCTTCGCCTCGCTGTCGACGTCGAGGACCGCGATCAGCGCGCCTGACCGGTCGAATACGGGAACGACGATCTCTGATTGCGAGCGCGCGTCGCAGGCGATGTGGCCCGGAAAGGCGTGGACGTCGGCGACGATCTGGGTCTCGCGCGCGGCGGCCGCCGTTCCGCATACGCCCTTGCCGAAGGGAATGCGCAGGCATCCCATGGTGCCTTGATAGGGCCCGACGACAAGTTCTCCGGGGCGTTCGGGATCGACGAGATAGAACCCCGTCCAGAAGAAATGATCGAAGGCGTGGTGAAGAATGTTCGAGACCGTCGCCATGCGCGCGACGAGATTGGTCTCGCCTTCGATCACGGCCGCGATCTCCTTGGCCGTATCGCGGTAACGCGACATCTTCTCCGTGCGCTCCATCACCCGCCTCCGTCGCTTCCTAAAGAATCTGCTGGCCGGTCTTCGCCCAGTCCGCGAGGAACGCTTCGAGCCCCTTGTCGGTCAGGGGATGGTTTGCGAGTCCTGAAATAACCGAAGGCGGCGCGGTCGCGACATCGGCCCCGGCGAGGGCGGACAGCTTCACGTGGTTCGGCGAGCGGATGGAAGCGGCGAGGATCTGGGTGTCGAAATCATAGTTGTCGTAGATCATCCGGATCTCGCGGATCAGCTCCATGCCGTCTATCCCAATGTCGTCGAGCCTGCCGATGAAGGGCGAGATGAACGTCGCGCCGGCCTTTGCGGCGATGAGCGCCTGGTTCGCCGAAAAACACAGCGTCACGTTCGTCATGACGTCTTCTTCGGCGAGCGCGTTGCAGGCCTTCAGGCCCTCAATCGTCAGGGGCAGTTTGACCGTGACGTTGTCGGCGATGTCGGCCAGGGAGCGCCCCTCCGCGACCATGCCCTCGGCCTCGACCGCGGTGACTTCCGCGCTGACGGGCCCGTCCACGATGTCGCAGATCTCGCCGATCACATCGCGAAAATCGCGGCCGGATTTCATGATGAGGCTCGGATTCGTGGTCACGCCGTCGATGAGGCCCGTGGGCAGAAGCGCCCTGATTTCATCGATGTCGGCGCTGTCGGCGAAGAACTTCATGCTTGATCCCCTGGGCGGGGCGTCGGCCCCCGCGTCTTCTGGAAACTGCGATCGCCGACCCATATTGCGGCGCGTCCAATCGCGCAAATCCCTTTTTGCCGTCGCCGCCGCCGCGGGCGGCCCGCAGGCGGCGCGCGAGCCCGGGGAGGAGCGGAACTTTTCTTGGCGGCCATTTCGGATATGATGACGCCACGCCGCCCGAAGCGGCGGCGCCCGCCGCACGCGTGGT
>CAZBOC010000224.1:0-5068 GCA_964493225.1 uncultured Caulobacterales bacterium
CCCGCATCCGCCCCCAGCCACCTTCCGTAATCCGATACGTGTAACGCGCTGCGCTCCAAGCGAGGGCGTTTCTTTTGACGATTATGAGGAAACCATGGAAAAACTGATGCTGGACCCGTCCGATCTCGTCGGCGTGTCCTTTTGGATTATTTCCGCGGCGATGGTCGCGGCGACTTACTTCTTTTACGTCGAGCGCGATCGCGCGGTCGGGAAATGGAAAACGTCGCTGACGGTCGCCGCGCTCGTGACCGGCATCGCCGCCATTCACTATTTCTACATGCGCGGCGTGTGGGTGCTGACCGGGGAAAGCCCGACGGTCTTTCGTTATGTCGACTGGCTGTTGACCGTCCCGCTGCAGATTGTTGAATTCTATCTGATCATCGTCGCCATCGCCGTCGCGCCCGCGGCGTTGTTCTGGCGGCTGCTCGCCGCTTCGGTCGTCATGCTTGTCGGCGGTTACCTCGGCGAGGCCGGCTTCATGAATGTCTGGCTGGGTTTCGTCATCGGCATGATCGGCTGGCTCTATATCATCTATGAGATCTTCATCGGCGAGGCGAGCAGGATTTCCGCCAGCGAAGGCACGCCCGCGAGCCAGAAGGCGTTCAATGCGCTGCGGCTGATCGTGACGGTCGGCTGGTCGATTTACCCGATCGGTTACGTTCTCGGCTATACCGGCGTCGGCAGCGCCGATGCGCTGAACATCGTCTACAACCTCGCCGACTTCGTCAACAAGATCGCCTTCGGGATCGTCATCTGGGCGGCGGCGACAAACAGCGACAGCGTTCGCAGCGAGCAACCGGCGGAGTAATCCGCATACCTAAACAGGACCGCCCGATCCGCGTATCGGGCGGTCCTCGACGCTCGGCGGAATTGATCTCGCATGCATTCTTCGCGCGCCGTCCATACGGTGATTTATCTTCTTCTGACGGCCGCGGCGACGGCTATGGAAGTCGCCGCCCCTCCGCCGGGACCGTCGTCTCCGGCTCCGACAGCGGCGCTGGTCGTCCTTGTTTGCGCGGCGGGACTGCCGCACGGCGCGCTTGATGCGCTCGTTGCGAAGACTTCCGGCCTCGTCTCCACTCGACGAGAGGCTGTGGGGTTTCATCTCGCTTACCTGGCCGTCGCGGCCGCCGTGGTGGTCTGCTGGATCAACCTCCCCGCCGTCACCTTCACCGCTTTTCTTGCCGCCTCCGCCTTGCATTTCTCTGCGGACTGGCGCGGGCGATGCGGCTTCGGCGAAAGGCTCGCCGCGGGTCTCATGATCGTAACGGCGCCGGCGCTGCTCCACTCCGGAGAATTGGCCGAGATTTACGGCGCGATACTCGGCGACCCGGGCGCCGTCATTGCAGCGGCGCAACGGGAAATCTCGCTTTACGCCGCCGCGTTTCTTTTCGTCCGCGCGCCCCGACTGTTTGAAAATTCATCGAGCGCATTCTGGGAAATCCTCGCCGTTTCCGCTGGGGCGCTTTTCCTCAGCCCCCTGATTTTTTTCATTCTCTATTTTTGCTTTTTTCACAGCCCGCGGCAATTCAGCGTTCTCGCACGTAGTCTGCGATCAGACGGGGCAATCCATGTGGGAAAGACGGCGGCGGCCTATTCGCTCGCGGCCCTCATCCTTTCGGCCGGCGCCGCCGTCGCCGCCGGAGAATTGCCGTTCGCGGACTGGCCGCGGCCGGAAGCGGCCATGCGCTGGACCTTTATCGCGCTGGCCGCGGTTGCGACGCCGCACATGGCGTTAGAGGCCTATGCGACCCTCATACGCCGCGTGGGCGCGCGCCGACGGGCCCGTCGCTCGGGAGGCGGACCGGCGCGCGAAGGGACTTTCGGCGCCGGGCCTGGGTGACGTCCGGACATGGTCCGTCGTCCGGGTTAATTCTCGATCTTTTCGAATTCAGCGAAGGAAATCTTCTGATCGTCGCCCGCAACCTCTCCGAAATACTGCTCCGCTTGCTGACGAACATATTCCATGTACTCGGACTTGTGAATCACGCCGTCGCCGTTTTCGTCCATGGAATTGAAGGCCTTTTTTCGCTCTGCCTTGGGATCGGACCGGTCCGCGGTCTTCCGGTCGCGGTCATCGGCGGCCGCCTCAGCCTTGACCGCCGGCGCCGCCGCCGCCGCTGCGGCGCTGGTCATTCTTTCCTTTTCCGCCGTCGCCTTTTCGCCCACGCCTTCGGCCTTCTTTCCAGTGGCCGGGGCGTCGCCGGCGGCCGCCTTTCGCATGGCGGCTTCAGCTGACGGCGCTGGTTCTTCGGTATTCTCGGCGGCTTTCCCGGCCGCCTCCATTTCAGCCTCTGGCTTTTTCACCATCGCCGCCTTCTTCTCAGCGCCGGCGGCTTTCATCTTGGCCTCGCCTGTTTCATTCGCTTCGGCCGCCGCCTCCTTCGCCGCGCTCTCCGCCGCCGCCGCGGGTTCGCCGTACCACGCCGTCAGAAGCGGCGAGTTCTTGTAGGCCTCCAGCGAAATCGCATCATTTTTCTCTGCGATGTCTGCGAAGAGTTTGTCCGCCTCCGACTTGGTCAGCTTGTGCTCCTTCATCGCGTAGGCGCGAAATTCTCCGCGATCGAGGGCGCTGTCGTCGTCGGCGTCGACCTTGGCGAACGCCGCGGCGCGGTCGAGGACGTCCTCGCGCTCGTTCGCAAGCGCTGCGCCCGAAAGCGAAAGCGCCGCGACGGCGCCGCCGATAAGAATTGTTTTCATGATCTTCTCCTCTTGTTTGCAACGCACGCAGAATTGCGCGCGCGGCATCGTTCATCGGGAGGGCTGGATTTCGCTCGCCCACATCCCCGCCTGCGACAAGGTGGCGAGGTTTCCCACGCGCTGCGAGACCTCGACGAATTAAAGATTTTTCAGATGAAACTTTTATGACGCAGGCGAACGGCGCCGTCGCGCGTCGCACCGCCGCAAAGTCAATCGCGCGCTTCGGTCTCAAGCGCCAGCGCGTGGAGCTCGCCGCCCATTTTCCCTTTGAGCGCTTTGTACACCAACTGATGCTGCTGAACGCGCGTTTTGCCGTTGAACGCAGAGGAGATAATCCGCGCCCGGTAATGGTCGCCGTCGCCGGCGAGATCCTCGATCTCGACCTCGGCGTCGGGCATTGCTTCGATGACCAGTTTCCTGATGTTGTCTGCGGCCATGGGCATGGTCGGAGCCTCCTTTCCTGCTGGAGCGTTCATGTAATCAGGCAGCGCGCGTTCGCAAAGCGTCGACAAGTCGATGAGACCGATCGCGTCTTCTCCGTCGAGGCGCAGGAAGGCGCCGCCGAACCGGCCGAGCTTCGAGGCCTGAACGCCCGCCATCGCGGCTTTGAGGAGCAGCGTGTCCGCAGCGCCGGGCGCCACGGCGATCAGGTAGCGCCCCTGGTCCTCGCCGAACCAAAAGGCGGCGCGGCGCTGCTTGACCGGCGTCGTCAGGTCGAGCCCCTCGCCCGCGGCGAGCGCCATCTCGCCGGCGGCGACGAGGACGCCGCCATCGGCGACGTCGTGACACGCGGTGATCAATCTTTCGCTGATCAGCTTGCGGATCAGCTCGCCGTTCTTGCGCTCGACCTCCAGATCTACGGGCGGCGGCGGCCCCTCCTCCCAGTCGAAGATTTCGCGCAGATAAAGGGACTGGCCCAGGTGACCGCGCGTGACGCCGATGGCGAGGAGCTCGTCGCCGGCGACCGCGCCGCCTACGCGCACGGTCTTGCCGACATCCTCAAGGACGCCGACGCCGCCGATCGCCGGCGTCGGCGCGATCGCCCGGCCGTTGGTCTCGTTGTAGAGCGAGACATTGCCTGAGACGACCGGATAGTTGAGCGCCTCGCAGGCCTCCGCCATGCCTTCAACGGCGCCGACGAATTGCGCCATGATCTCCGGGCGTTCCGGATTGCCGAAATTGAGGCAATTCGTAATGGCGAGCGGCGCGGCCCCAACGGCGCAGATGTTGCGATAGGTCTCAGCGACCGCCTGTTTGCCGCCTTCGCGCGGGTCGGCACTCACATAGCGCGGCGTCACGTCCGTCGAGATCGCCAGCGCCCGATTTGTTCCGTGCACGCGAACGAGCGCCGCGTCCCCGCCGGGACCGATCACGGTGTCCCCCATCACGGTGTGGTCATACTGCTCCCAGATCCAGCGGCGCGAGCAAAGGTCCGGCGAGGCCATCAGGATCGCAAGCGCCGTCAGCAGCGACTGCGCGCCGGCGCGATCCGCGATGGCGACCTCCTCGTCATGGGTCTCCACTTCGGCGCCGTCGACAAGACGGGCCACCTTCAAATTGTTCGCCGCGTCGACAAGCGATGCGATCTCGGGCGTCGCATCCGGTTTCATCCGTATGTAGACTTTCGCTTCGCCCGCCGAGATCGTCAGGCCGACCGCGTCGACGCCAGACAGGGCCGCGACGCGATCCTCGATCAGCGCCCGGGCGATTTCATCGATTTCCGCTTCGGTTTTCGCCGGCGCGGCGAGCGTAACGAGCGCCTCGCGGACAGTGACCGTCGGGTCGGCGAGCGGGGCCGGCTTTTCGAGCGGGGCGGCGGGGCGGTCATATTCCGGCGCGGCGTCGGCGAGCGGCTTGACGGGAAGACTGGCGCAAGTCTCGCCCTTGTGTCTGATGACAAGAAAGCCCGACTGCGTCGTCTCGCCGATCACAGCGAAATCGACGCCCCATTTCTCGAAGATCGCCTTCGCGGCGTCTTCCTTTCCGGGGGCGAGGACCATCAGCATGCGCTCCTGGCTCTCCGACAGCATCATCTCATAGGCGGTCATGCCCTCCTCGCGCTGGGGCACCTTGTCGAGGTCAAGCTCAAAGCCGCGCCCGCCCTTCGCCGCCATTTCGACCGAGGACGAGGTGAGCCCGGCCGCCCCCATATCCTGGATCGCAATGATGGCGTCAGTCGCCATGAGCTCAAGGCACGCCTCAAGGAGAAGCTTTTCCGTAAACGGATCGCCGACCTGGACCGTCGGGCGCTTTTCCGCCGACGCCTCGTCGAACTCCGCCGACGCCATGGTGGCGCCGTGGATGCCGTCGCGGCCCGTCTTGGAGCCGACAAAGACGACCGGATTGCCTGCGCCGCGCGCAGCGGAAT
>CAZBOC010000225.1:0-5019 GCA_964493225.1 uncultured Caulobacterales bacterium
GCCGCGTCCTTGAAGACATTGAAATTCGTAAACAGATTAATATGTTTTCTGATCGGCGCGAGCGCCTCGATCTCCGGCGGCAGGTCGAAGTCGGGACCCGTCTTTTCGGGCACGAAGGCGCCGGCGTTCATGCCGAGCCCCCAGGTCCAGTTTCCGAACCGCAGCGGCAGCGGCGCGCCGTTGGCGTAGGCCGTCCCGCTGTCGTTGAGAAAGCATTCCAGCACCGGAAGCCCCACCCCGATCGCTGCGCCGTTCATGAAGCCCTTCAGAAATTTGCGTCGTTGCATGGCTTTCATCTCCCGGTTGTCGACGTCGGGGCGGCGAGGGAGGCTTCTTTCGTTCGCGCGCTCGCCCTCACATGCGAAAAGGCGTCGCTCATCGCGATGGTCTTCAAAAGCGCTTTCAGACGATACCCGTTCGATGCGAACTCTGCACCAAGATATTCCGTAATAGGCCAGTCGATCCTTCCGGTCAGCGGGCCGCCGGTCGCGTAGGCGTAGAGCCGCTCGACAAGGCATTCCGGCAGGGAAGGATGGTTTCTCAACGCCTCGGCGAGCCCGCGGGCGTCCTCATAGGAGACGCCGTCAAGTTCGCCGGAGGTGTCGAGCGCGGCGCCGTCTTCCGTCTTGCGGAACTGTCCGCCGCCGTCGAAATTCTCAAGCGCCAGGCCGACCGGGTCCATCAGCTTGTGGCACCCGGCGCAGGAGGGGTTTTCGTTATGGATTTTCAGGCGGCCGCGCGCGGTTTTGATGGTCGGATCCGGCTCCTCGAGATTGGAGAAGTCCACGTTCGGCGGCGGCGGCGGCACGACCTGGCACAAAAAGAGTTCGCGCAGCGCCTTGCCCCGCAAGGTCGCGGAACTCCGGGAGGGATGGGAATGGGCGGCGAGAAAGCTGACGTGACTGATCAGCCCCCGTCTCATGCCGTCTTCGGGAAAGGCGTAAGCGCGCCACCCTTTCCGCGTCGGCGTCCCGTATACGGCGGCGAGATCCATCGAAATGAACGTCTGGCGCGTCGTGAAGATGTCGCGATAATCGCCGTTTTCGGTGATCAGTTGGTGAATAATGGTGCGCAGCGTCTGCTCGCGCGCGTCATCGAGCGTGGCGCCGGTCAGGGCGGGATAGATCGCGGGGTCCTTCGCGAGGGTGTCGAATTCGTCGAGGTGGAGCATGTCGTGGAAAAACGCCCGCATGCCGGTCTCCAGCCGGGAGCTCTCCAGCATCTGGTCGATTATCCGCTCGCGGGCCTCGTGGTCGAGCAGGGCGCCGCTTTCGGCGGCGTCGAGAAGCCGGTCGTCCGGGGGCCCGTTCCAGAGGAAAAAGCTCAGGCGCGAGGCCAGAGAATAGGCGTCCAGCCGCATCGTCGCCGGATCGTCCGGGTCCGGCTCGACACGGTCGACGATGTAAAGCGCCTCGGGATTGGACAACATGCCCTCAAGCGCCAGCCCGAGCCCGGCATAGAAGTCCTCGAGGAGTTCAGCGCCATAGGCGGCCGCGGCGACGTATCTTTCCAGTGAAGCCGGGGCGAGCGGACGGCGAAACCACAAGCGGCCGGCGGCGCTGAGAAACGCTGACGCGCATGCGTCGTCCGGCTGGGAAGGATCCTCCGGCGCGCACGGCACGAGAAAGCCCCTGTGGTCCTCGTCAACGACCTTGGCCGCGATCGACGCGGCGGAAATCTGAACCTGCTGCAGTTGATCCGGCGAAATGCCGACGCTCGCCGCCCCCGACGCAGCGAGCCCTCCCACACGCGCCGTCGGCGGCATCGGCGCGACGACGGACCGGGCGATGTCCTCGCCGAAAATGAAGGCCACGGCCGCCTCATACTGGTCGCCGGTCAACAGTCGCACGCGCATGGGCGACGCGCTGTTTTCCGGTTCGGCGTTCACGGGCGACGGGTCGCCGCCGCCGGAGCCGCAGGCCCCCGCCAGGCAGAACAACGCCAGCGCGAGGGGTGCGCAGACCGCGCGCGCGCGATTGCGCGCCTTCGCTCGTCCGCTGGATGCCCTCGCCATGATCCGATCACTCTCCGGTCTCTGGTCTTACATTACAGCCAGAAGCGTTACTGTCCCAGCCCCTTGAACGCAGTGTCGAAAGGCGGCCGCTGCGCTGCAACATCCTGCTCGCTCACCTCGCCGTCGCGATGGCCCCATTCCTGGCGAATGAAGCTCGCGAGCGCCGCGATTTCATCGTCTTTCAATTTGTCGTTGAACGCCGGCATCTGTTTCCAGTCCCCGAGGGGCGGCGGCGGGTCCGGCAATTGGGGACCGTATATGATGACATTGAGCAGGGTCGACGGATCGCTCGCCCGCACTACCGGGCTGTTTGCGAGCCGCGCCCCGGTTTCGGGCGCGCCGAGACCGGTCGGCTGATGACAGGTGCCGCAATGCAGATCGTAAAGCGTGCGCCCGCGGCCGATCTTTTCTTCAGGCGCCGGCGGGGCGGCTGCGTTTTCGATGGGCGGCAAGCTTTTGAAATAGGTCGCCATCGCCTTGAGATCGTTATCGGATAGGCGCCGCGTGCTGTTCATGACGACCTTGTTCATCGGACCGAATGTCGCCGCGAACTCGTTTTTACCGACCTTGAGATACTGGAACAACGCCTCGGCGGACCAATGGCGAAGGCCGGTGGACGCGGTCGTCAGATTGGGCGCGGACCAGGTGCGGTAATCGCCGCTCGGAACCTTGTCGACATACGTCCCGCCGCTCAGCGCCTTGCCGGCGCGCACCGCCCCGAGCGAATTGCGCGGCGTGTGGCAGGCCGCGCAGTGGGCGAGCGCTTCCACAAGATAAGCCCCGCGGTTCCATTCCTCGGATTTATCCGAATCGGCCTGGTACGGGCCTTTTCTGAAGAACAGGGCCTTCCACCCGGCGAGCAGCCAGCGCTGATCATAGGGAAATCGCAGATCATTCCGCGCAGGCGCGCGCCGGACGGCCGGCACGGTCTGAAAATAGGCGTAAAGCGCCTCGAGGTCTTCATCGCTGATTTTCGAAAATGACGTATACGGAAACACCGGATAAAGATGTTCGCCTTCGTCGCCGACGCCGAGGCGCAGCGATCTCGCGAACTGTCTGAACGTCCACGCCCCGATCCCGGTCTCTTCATCGGAGGTGATGTTCGTGGAGTAGATCACGCCGAACGGCGTATTGAAGGCGCGCCCGCCGGCGTAGGCGTCGCCGTCTTCGGCCGTGTGACAGCTTTTGCAGTTCGCAGCGGTCGCGAGATAGGCGCCCCTCTCTGCGAGCGCCCGCGTCGGGGGCGAACCGGGGCCGGCCGGGACGGCGTCGAAGACGGCGCTCCGGAAAAGCCATAGCCCGGCGATCGCGGCCGCGAGACATGCGCCGGCGACGGCGAGGCGCGGCTTCCCAAAGCCGGCGGCGCCGCCGCGCAGCATCCTGATCATGGCGCGCCGTCTCCGGGCGGATTGGCGGCCGGGCGCATCAGCGCGTCGCTTCGCGGCGCTCCGGCGCGGCGGCTTCGGCGGGCGAAACCGTCGAGATTATCTGTTCGAGGATGACTTTTCACTCGGCTATACATTGGAGAACCTTTTCCATTTCTTCGCGCGCGCCGATGGTGAAGCGAAGCCAGCCGGCATGACCGAACATCGGCGCGAGCGGCCGAATGAAAATCTTGTTCGCACGCAGTCTTTCGTGGATCGCATCGGCTCCGTCGAAGCGCGCCGCGACAAAATTCGTCTGCGATGGCAGCGCTTCGAGGCATTCGGGCCGGCGCCTCAGTTCGCCCGCGAACGCTTCGCGATTGAGCGCGTTTTCGCGGACGCGACGGGCGAGAAAGCGACGCCCGCTTTCACCGAGGGCCGCGCGGGCCAGTTGGATGCATGGATCCGCCACTGGATAGGGATTGATGATCCGGCGCAAGACCTCGACGACGTCCGCGTGACCGACGGCGAACCCGACATGGGCGCCGGCGAGGCCGAACGCTTTGGACATCGTGCGCATGAGAACGAGATTCGCATACTCGGGCAGCAGGTCGAGCGCGGAGGGCGCCCGCGCGAACTCGATATACGCTTCGTCGACAGCGATCACGGCGTCGTCCGCGACAGCTTCTGCGAGGTCGGCCAGTTGCGAAAGCGCGGTCACGGCGCCCGTCGGATTGTTCGGGCGGCAGACAAACAGGACGCGCGCTCCCTGCGCCGCGGCGCCGGCGACGTCTATCGCGCCGTCCCTGTCGAAGGGCGCCTCGGCGAACCGGACCCGGTGCGCGGCTGCGGCCACGCGATAGCCGCCATAGGTCGGCGAAAAGGCGAGGATCCGGTCGTCCCCGGGCTCGCAATAGCCCCTGATCACCAGATCCACGACTTCGTCGACGCCGCGCATGGCGAGGACGTTTTCGCGCCTGCATCCGGCGAAATCGGCGTAGGCCGCTTCAAGCGCGTCCTTATCGTCCGCATAGTGTCGAACATTACGCAGGTCGATCGGGGGAAAATCAAACGTCGCCGGCGATTCGTTGGCGTCGAGGTAAATCCCGTCCTCGTCGAGGGCGTTCAACATCCTTGCGGACGTGTATGGCTTGAAATCGCGAATCGCCTCGCTCGCCGGCGGCGGGCTCTTCTTCATCACGCGCTCCATTGCAGCCCCGACCCGGATTACCCCTTGAACGGACCGGACCCTCGCCGCACTATCGCACGCTGGTCGGCAGGCGTACAATGGACAACCAAACTCGATCATCGGCGCCTGAAGGGCGCGCGGCGGAGCACGGCCCGGCCGACGAAGCCGTCGCGGCGCGCAAGCCGCTTCTTTTCGTCACGGCCAGTCTCGCCGGCGTCTTCCTTTTTCTTACGCCCGTGCGGGTCGACGGGGTCTGGAAAATCCCGCTCGCCGTGTTGTCGGACGGCGCGACGGCCCTTCTGAAGGGCGTCCTCGACGAAATCACGGTGACGATCGTGATCGCTTCGGCGGCGCTCAGCACGCTCTACAAACTTCGGACGAGCTTCTCCGGCGGGCGCGCATACGACGAAACCGCAGCGTCCGAGCTCCTGGACCCGCCCGCGCCCTGGTTT
>CAZBOC010000226.1:0-4999 GCA_964493225.1 uncultured Caulobacterales bacterium
AAGCGCAATGGATCGAGATCGGTTATCGTCAGCGCCCAGGCGACGACCGACCCGGCGCCCGATCCCCGACCCGGACCGACCGGAATGCGGCGCGCCTTCGCCCATTTGATGAAATCGGAAACGATCAGAAAATAGCCCGGAAACCCCATCCGGTTGATGATGTCGAGCTCCGTCTTCAGACGGTCCCAATAGGCTTTTTCATCCGCTGACGGATCGAACGAGCGAAGCCGCGCTTTCAGACCCTCGCGCGCCTGGGCCTCGAGCTCACGGGCTTCGAGTTCGCGCGCATCCCCGTCGGCCCCTTCCACGAATTGGGGCAGAATCGGCGCATGCGTCCTCGGACGAAAAGCGCAGCGCTTCGCGACTTCGAGCGTCGTTTCCGTCGCCTCGGGCAGATCGGCGAACAGCGCGCGGATCTCCTCGCCGGACTTGAAATAGTGATCCGGCGTAAGCCTGCGCCGATCATCCTGGTGCACATAGGCGCCCTCGGCGATGCAGAGCAGAGCGTCATGGGCCTCGTAATCCCCGCGTTCAGGAAAGAACGGCTCGTTTGTCGCGACGAGGGGCGCGCCGGACGCGTAGGCCAAATCGACAAGAGCCTCTTCAACATCGCCCGGCGCGCGGGCGAGACGCCGCTGAAGCTCGACATAGAAACGATCCGGAAAAAGCGCGCGCAGACGATCGAACAGCGCGGCCGCATCGTCGCGACGACCGGCCCGCAGGAGCCGATCGACGGGACCGTCGGCCCCGCCGGAAAGGCATATTAAACCTTGCGAGCGCTCCTCCAGCCAGGCGATGTCGGCGCACGCTTCGCCGGGGCGCGCCGAACGCAGAAAGGCTGCGCTCGATAGCTTCATGAGGTTTTTGTATCCGGCTTCATTTTGCGCCAGGAGCACGATATGCGCGGGCCGGGCGTTGGCGGGCTCAACGGCGGCGAGTTCGCGGCACTCAATCGACATCTGGAGGCCGGCGATGGGTTGCACGCCAGCCGCGCTGAGGATTTCCGAAGACTCGAGCGCGCCGAAGAGATTGTTCGTATCTGTCACCGCTGCGGCCGGCATCTGAAACCGCAGGCAGAGGTCCGCCAGCGTCGCGATGGGGATCGCGCCCTCGGAGAGGGAGTAGGCGGAATGCAGGTGGAGATGGACGAAGTCGGTCATCGGATCGCTCCAGCGGTTCGGAATGACGGCCCGACGTCGGGCGCATTCGGCGCGCTCAGGCGCCGAGAACGGCGCTCCAGGCGAAGGCGGCCGCCACGAGCACGATCAATACGGCGAGTCCGGCGGCGTCTCGCAAGGTTTCTTCCGCTGCTTCGCCGGCTCGCTCGATGTCTCCGGTCATATCGTTCTCCCTGAAATCGGCGTCGATGATTTTGTTCGTTATTTGTTCTAATTTCCTGTTTTGTTCTTTTCAAGCCCCCCGCCGAGATTTTCCCGCCGCGACCCGCGGCTGCGACTGGCGCTTTAGGGCGTGAGGCCCTGTCTTTTCAGGACCTCGCCGGCGCGCGCCTCAGCGCAGCCGGGAGAAACGCGGCGGCGCTGGCGACGGGTGATCCGTGCGGTTGCGCCGGCCCGCGCGATCCGGCCACGCGGCCGCAGGCCCCTCGATCATGACGCGATCGTGGCGATCGCCGATGAATTCATCTGCAAACGACCTTTCCACTTCGGCCGGCTCGCCGGACGCGGCGCCGTCCGCCCCGGCGCGCGCGAAACCGGCGGAGTGGCCGCCCCCGGAAGACCCGTGGCGGCCCGCGCGCCGCGAGATGGTCGTCACCCGTCCGAGATTGAAGCCGGCCAGATACGCCGAGAGCCAGGGCGAGAATCGCGCGGCGATGTCGAACAGGCCGTTGTCGATCGCCTCGACGGCGTCGTCGATGTTCCAGCCGAGGAAGTGGTCGACGACCATCGCAATCGTGAACAGCGCGATGAGGATATGGGCGTAGAAAAACTGGAGCGCCCGGGCGATTGCTTTCGCCGCCCACGCCCCCGCGCCGCGCGCTCCGGTCGCCTGGAACCGCCAGCGGCCCGCAAAAAATCCGATGATCGGCATGGCCGTCAGATAAAAGACCGTGGCGGCCGGCAACGTCAGGCCGAGCAGTTCGGTCATCGCGTAATAGGGATCGTCGCGCACGATCCACGCCCAAAGCGCGGTGATCCCGGCGAAAGCCAGGGCGCTCGCCAGATAGCCGCCGATGCGATCGTCCTGTGTCGCCGCCATAAGCCTCAACGCTGATGCCCCCCGGGCGAGTGTAACGCGAAATCGAGCCGGCGCGAGCGCGGAATAGACGCGCCCGCGCCGGGACGCGGATTACAATTCGGAAAGTCGCGGCGGCCCTGTCCGCGCGAACCGCCGCGGTTTCGCTGCCGGCGGGCTGTCTCGCTTCTGGCCTCATCCCGCTTCGGGGTCTATGCAAACAGGGCGGGCCGGTTTTGGAATACGAAATGCGATACGCGATTTTTGGCCTGGGCAGGGTCGGCGCGAACATGGCGGCCTATCTTCGAAGCCTTGGACACGAGGTCGAGGCGATCTCCCGGGAAGAGGCGAGCGCAGCCCGGGAGGCGAGCGCCGCGCGCGCGGCGTCGTGCGACGTTGTCGCCGCAGCGATCCCCGACGACAGGCTCGGCGCATTCTTCGAGCAATGGCGCGCGGATATCGGTTCGCGTGTCGCGATCCATTTTTCCGGCGCCGTCCGGATAGCCGGAGCGCACGGGTTTCATCCGCTCTATTCGTTTCCCGCGGCGCCGCTAGCGCCGGACGAGATGGCGCGGATCGCCTTCGCCTGCCCGGAGCGCGGCCCCGCATTCGCGGAGGTCTTTCCCGATGCGGACAACCCGCATTTCGTGATCCCCGACGCCGCCCGGGCGCATTACCACGCGCTGGCGGTCCTCAGCGGCAATTTCGCAGCCTTTGTCTGGAACGAAACGGCGAAGTCGTTTCAGCATCGCTACGGGGCGTCCGCAGGACCGGTGTTTACGGCCTATCTTTCGAGCGTCATCGACCGCTTCGCCGAGGCGCCGACGGCGTCGATGACCGGCCCCCTCGCCCGCCGCGACCGCGAGACCGTGAACGCCAATCTAGACGCGCTGCGCGATGAGCCGAATTTGTGGGCGCTTTACGACACGTTCCTGAAATTCGCCTGGCCGGACTATGGGGAACCGCGGTGAACAGGGCGCGCGGCGGATCCGCAAAGGCGCCGCGAGCGGCTTTTTGCTTGCCCCGCGCGGGTCTATCGACTAGAGGGACCTGCTTGCGGCGGGTTTGTGTTTCGCGCGGCGCTGAGCCCCGGGACCCGTTTGATATCAGGAATTCGGATTTAGCGGCGAAGGCTGACGGTCATGGCGGAAATGGACGTATTTGATTGCGAAGTGCGCAAGCGCACCGGCTCGGGCGGGGCCCGCGCGGTTCGGCGCGACGGCTGGGTGCCGGGCGTTCTTTACGGCGGCGGCGAACCCGTTTCCATCAAACTCCGCTTCAATCAGGTGAACAACGCCTTTCGCGCGGGACGCATGGGCGGACGCCTCGTGAACATTGACGTGGTCGGCGAAGACGGTCTGCAGCCCGTGATCGCGCGCGAGGTTCAGACAGATCCGGTTAAGGGTCTGCCGGTGCATGTCGACATGATGCGCGTCGACGAAAAGACGCGCATCAACGTCGAGGTGCCGGTGCGGTTCATCAATGACGAGGACTCCCCGGGTCTCAAGCGCGGCGGCGTCCTCAACATCGTCCGCCACCAAGTCGAGGTCTACGCGCCGGCGACCGCGATTCCGGAATACCTCGAACTTGATGTCGCCAGCCTTGACATCGGCGACACCGCCCACATCTCCGCCATTACCCTGCCCGACCGCGTCGAACCGACGATCACGGACCGCGACTTCACCATCGCGACCATCGCCGCCCCTTCCGCCGTGCGCTCCGCCGAACAGGACGAGGAGGCCGAGGAAGGCGAAGAGGGCGAGGCGGCCGCGAACAACGAGGACTGATCCGGGGTCGGCGCGGCGGTCGCGAGCCGCAGCGGGGCCTGCATTCAGGCGCGACGGCGCGCAGGGCCTGTGCTTGAAAGCGAGGGACGCGGGCGAACATGCTGGTTCTCGTCGGCCTCGGCAATCCGGGCGAAAAATACGCCCGACACCGACACAATATCGGCTTCATGGCGGCGGATGCGATCGCCGACGCCCATGGTTTCGGTTCCGTCCGGTCCAAGTTCCAGGGGGAAATTCGCGAGGGCTTTCTGGAGGGGCCCGGCGGGCGCGTCAGGACGCTGATCCTCAAGCCCATGACCTATATGAACGAGTCCGGACGCGCGGTGCGGGAGGTCGCGCAATTCTACAAGCTTTCGCCGGAAAATTTCGTCGTCTTTTACGACGAGCTCGACCTTGCTCCCGGCAAGGTCAAGATGAAGACGGGCGGCGGCCACGCCGGTCACAACGGCATAAGGTCGATCGACGCTCATCTCGGCAACGCATTCAGACGCGTGCGCATCGGAATCGGCCATCCGGGCGATAAGGCGAAGGTGGTCGGCCATGTGCTGGGCAACTTCTCCAGGGCGGACCAGGACTGGCTTGCGCCCCTCCTCGACGCGCTCGCCGAAGCCGCGCCCCGCCTCGCGGAAAGCGACGCGAGGTTCCTTTCCGACGTCGCCCTGCGGCTCGGGGCCCAAAAGCCGAAGCCCGCGTCCGAAAGGCGAGAGCTACGCGGCGGCGCAGACGCCTCTTCAGCGAAGCCGGCGGCCCGGCGAGGCGCCGGCGATCAGGGCGGACAAGAGCCGCGCCGCGGCCCGTTCGCCGACGCCCTCAATAAGCTCCTTAGACAGAAGGATTAAGGACTATGGGTTTCAAATGCGGCATCGTCGGCCTGCCGAATGTCGGCAAATCGACTCTCTTCAATGCGCTGACCAGAACCGCGGCGGCGCAGGCCGAGAATTATCCCTTCTGCACGATCGAACCCAATGTCGGCGACGTCGCGGTGCCGGAGCCGCGTCTTTTCAAACTCGCCGGGATCG